>CAYJHT010000315.1:0-3383 GCA_964369615.1 uncultured Desulfovibrionaceae bacterium | reverse complement strand
AGAGTTGAGTTATCGTATTTCCTTGGACTTGCTTGTTTGCTTTTATGGCGGAGAGGGGGAGATTCGAACTCCCGGTTGACTTCCACCAACACACGATTTCCAATCGTGCTCCTTCGACCAGCTCGGACACCTCTCCTCATGTGCGAATTGGATATCTAACAAAGTGCATGCCTCTTGGCAAGCTTTTTTTACATCTTTTTAAAATTTCTTTTTCTACCACGTGCAAGGCTTGCTATTTCTAGAAAAACGGAGTAATACTGTAAAAAATCATATTGACACTCATTTTTCGTGTCACGCCTACGTTCAGTACGCACAAAAGGAGAGAGTTCATGGCATTACCAATGTTACAAATAGGCAATATAACAGCAAAACTTCCAATCGTTCAAGGAGGCATGGGCGTTGGCGTTTCTCTTTCAAATCTTGCTTCAGCTGTGGCAAATCAAGGCGGCATTGGCGTCATTGCTGGCGCAATGATCGGCATGAAAGAACCAGATGTTGCAAAAAATCCAATGGAAGCAAACCTGCGCGCATTAAGACAAGAAATTACAAAGGCGCGGGAACTCACAAAGGGCATCGTAGGCGTAAATATCATGGTCGCCCTTACAACATTTACTGAAATGGTCAAAACATCCATCGAACACAGAGCCGATATCATCTTCTCCGGCGCGGGACTCCCACTCGAACTCCCAAAAATCTTACGCCAACTCTGCGATGAAAAAAAAGAAGAATTTCAAACAAAACTCGTGCCCATCATATCCTCAGCACGCGCTGCATCCGTCATCACGAAAAAATGGATGGGGCGATTTGATTACGCGCCTGACGCCTTCGTCGTAGAAGGGCCAAAAGCAGGCGGACACCTCGGATTCAAAAACGAAAACATACAAGACCCAAACTTCAGTCTCGAACAACTCGTTCCAGAGGTCGTCGATGTGGCAAAAGCCCTCGAAGATAAACTCGGACGCAGTATCCCCGTTATCGCCGCAGGCGGCGTATATAGCGGCGCAGATATCAAAAGGTTCATTGATCTCGGCGCAGGGGGCGTACAAATGGGAACCAGATTCGTCGCCACACACGAGTGCGACGCTGACCCTAGATTCAAACAAAGCTATATCGATGCAACTCAAGACGATATAACCATAATAAAAAGCCCCGTAGGTATGCCGGGACGCGCACTGCGCAATGGATTTGTAGACGCCATGCACGCAGGATCAAAAAAACCATTCAAGTGCGTCTTTAAATGCGTCAGCACCTGCGAACAAGAACGCACCCCCTATTGTATCGCTGCAGCCCTCATCAATGCCATGAAGGGCAACCTCGAACGCGGATTCGCCTTTTGTGGCACAAATGCCTTTAAAGTAGATAAAATTATTTCTGTCCGCGAACTTATGGACTCGCTCCAAAAGGAATTTGATGACGCCGTCTGCAACCTCAGCAGCACCGTTGAGAAGTATATCCCCACACTCTCACCCTCCTTAACAAAAATTCGAAACAATAGATAAATATACTACTTCCATGGGGAAGACGAAAAAGGTCTTCCCCACAAAACACAGCACTACAAAAGCTTCACAAGCAAGGCGTAGGGACTCTCCCACACAATCTCACCCATCTTCTGTAAGGCTGCACGGTCAACTGGTCGGCGGCTTATAAGATAGTCCGCACCTGACTCGCGCGCAAGAGTCATATAAGCCGTAGGAGACGCTTTGAGCGCCGATTGCATCGCATACCACTTTCTTAAACCAGATACATCCTTGGCGTAATAATACAAACTGCAATCAAACCAGCTATACGCAAGCGCACGTAATGCCGTGTAACGAATGGCTCTATCTCCAGAAGGATCAAAAATTACATCTCCCATAGCCGTATGCTCTGAGAGAGCCGTCAAAATCTCGCGGCGCTGGATTGATGACGCATACGCATCTGCAAAACGCTCCTCACTTGCGACATTCCAATACCACCCCATACTTGTCATCAATTTATGCGGCATGCCGCCAAAAAACAAAATAAGGCAAAATAAGGCGTACACACAAAGCATCGCTCGTCGATACGAAGCATAGCGCTCTGAAAAGACCTTATAAATGACATTGCAAGCCATAAAAATCAAACAAATCGCAAAAAATACAAAAAAACGAATTACACGCACAAGGTCAAATTCAAAAGGCTTACGCTGAAAGGGAAAGCCGAGTTCTTGGTCTACTAAGAACAAAAGCACACAAAACACAACGCCCGCTGTCCACAAAAGAAATTGAGCAGCACGCACCTTCTCTTCCATATCCCCCCAAGCACGTAAACAAAAATATGCGCAAAGCCCCAAGGGCAAAAGAGGCTGCGCGCAATACTGGATAAGAAAATCCCTCAATCCTAACCAATAATGCGTAAATTCAATATTATAGCGCAATGCAAGAATGTCGCGGAATAAAGAGACATCCTCTTGAGTTAAAGAAATACCGGGGCGCAGGAATGTTAAAATAAGAGGAGAAATCACCGCCATAAAGCATGTCCCACAAAAGAGGAGCCAAAGACAATGCCTGCGGATACTGACCCCTTCAGGACGATAAAAAGCAAAGCCTAACCAAAAACCGAAGGCCGCAGGAAGCGTACTTATAGAATGCACATAGACCATAAGCCCAATAGAAGCCATAAAAAAAGGCCATAAGCGAGGTTTTTGACGGATATATAAGGCTACAACAATAAAAAAAGCATAAAATATTTCAAAAACACTGCGAGGCAAATAATCTATGTAGCCATTGCCCCAATACGTGCCAAAAGGCATCCAATACGTTTGCGACATAATCGCCGCAAAAATAACACCCTGCCACGCCTTCCTCAAGAGCACAAAACCCAAGATATAAAAAGCAAGACCATGCAAAAAAAATTGCACACCCGTCGCAGACAAATACGCACGACCAAAATTTCCATCCTCAGAGAAAAACGGGATAATTGATGTTAGAACAGTCGCATGCACACCATAACGCTCGCGGTCGTCATACACAGGGTCTTCTACAAAGGCCTGCGGGTACACGTCCGCTGCCGCAATAGAAACATAGGTCGGCACATCCGAGCTAAGATCCATGCCGTCAAATGACGCACCCACACGCCCATAATGCACAAGGCATGACAAAAGAAAAAGTACGCAAAGAAAAATACACGTAACTCTATACCGCTGAAATGTCTGTATCACGCAACACATCCTTAATTTTTTTCTGTCGCTTAACCCTATTTAATGCAAGATGCAAGCATTGCTTCTTGGCTCATGTTGAAAGCTTTTTTATTTTTTTAAGTTTTTTAAATTTTTTTCTTGGGGGGAAACTTTTTTTTTGGGAAAAAAAAGTTTCCCCCCACACCCCCTTCAAAAAAAACCATCTGTTTAGCTAGAAAATCGACGC
>CAYJHT010000314.1:0-3406 GCA_964369615.1 uncultured Desulfovibrionaceae bacterium | reverse complement strand
ACAAGCCTTTCAGAAAAAATAAAAATATGTTTATTTAGAAATAGCCCCTAAAGATTTTTAAATTGTTTTGCTGTGTTTTGATATCCTTTGCGCACAGTGTGACATGAAGTAAGAAAAGTAGATTCGCATGGAACTTGAACTTATCACTATTGTGCTGTGTACCCTCGCCTTCTTGGTGGCGGGTTTTGTGGATGCCATTGCAGGCGGCGGTGGGCTTATCACCATCCCTTCCCTTATGCTTTTTAATATTCCGCCGCACTTTGCCTTGGGGAGCAATAAATTCGCCTGTATGCTGGGTTCGCTCACGGCTATATGGCCTTTTTTCCGCAGTCGCCTTATCATCCTTTCCTTAGTTCCCTGTGGCTTTGCCGGCGCTTTTTCCGGCGGTGTCTTTGGCTCATGGCTGGCCTTGCAAGTAGATGAGGCACTGCTTGGTAAGATTATGGCACTCATGCTGCCCTTAGGTCTTGTGTGCTCGCTCTTTGTGGGGCGCGTTCTGCGCGAAGAACAAGAGACATTTGGCAGACGAGAAAAGTTCTATGTCCTCTTAATTGGTTTTATTATTGGAACTTATGACGGTTTTTTTGGCCCGGGTACCGGTAGCTTTTTTATCATTGCTTTGCATGCTGTGCTGGGAATGGGGCTTGTGAAGGCGTCGGGAACGACAAAGGTACTGAACCTTGCTTCAAATGTGGGCGCTCTTGCTGCCTTTGCCTCCGGCGGTGCGGTTTTGTACTCATTGGCAATTCCTTGTGCGGTGGGCAGCATTATAGGAAATCAGCTTGGCGCACGTATGGCTATTAAAGTCGGAGTCAAGGCTGTGCGGATTTTTCTTTATATTGCCTTGGCAATGCTCTTTATCTCCTTGCTTTACAGATATGTTTTTGCATAATTTTTGGTGAAGTATACAAGAAAATTCGTTAATTATTTAATATGTATTAAGAATGTGGTGAAAACGCCGTCTTTGTCAAAAGTCGCTCTTTTTGTTATGCTGTCATTGCTCATACAACGAAAAGAGAAAATCATGAAGTATATTGACCTACATACGCATAGTACATGCTCTGACGGCACCGACAGCCCTGCAAGCTTGGTGCGCCTTGCAGCCAAGGCCGGACTTGCTGCTGTGGCCTTGACAGATCATGATACCATATCCGGCCTGCACGAAGCAGAACAAGCCGGACGCGAACATGGCATCGAAGTTGTGCGCGGCTGTGAATTGTCTGTAGGCACAGAACAAGGAGAAGTCCATATCTTGGGGCTTTTTTTGCCGCAAGACCCTACAAGCCTCGAAGAACTTGAAAATGCCTTACAGTATTTGCGTGACCATCGGAGCAGGCGCAATGCACAAATCGTACAAAAGCTGCAAGAAATGGGACTTGAAATTGATTATGAGGCCGTCCTAAATAGGCTTGGCGACAGAGCAGGTGGCGAAAGTGTCGGACGTCCCCATATCGCAAAGCTTTTACAAGAAAAAGGATATGTTTCGTCGATAAGAGAAGCTTTTTCCGTCTATCTAGGAAACAAAGGCAAGGCCTTCGTGCCTAAAAAAGTGCTTAAAGTTTCAGAAGCCATGGGACTTTTACAGCGAAGCAAGGCCACAATTTGCTTGGCGCACCCCGGTCTCATGGCCTGCTCTCATAAATGGCTGGACAGCTTTGTGGCAAAGCTCAAAGAACAAGGCTTGCACGCCATAGAAGCCTATCACAGCGAACATGCGCCAGCCGCAGAAAATATGTGCAAAACACTGGCAAAAAAATATGAACTCGCCATCACAGGCGGCAGCGACTATCACGGAAACTCAAAACCACAGATTGTTCTCGGTTTTGGTAAGGGGAACTTGCGCATTCCTGAAGGAATCCTAGATACCTTGAGAAATGCATAAAATGCGCGCCCCGCGCCTTGAATATAAAACGTGCCTTATAATGTAAGGAGGAAGTATGTCTTGTTGTGACACGAATGACACGCCCAAGGGCCATCGTATTCCAGAACTTTTGGCACCGGTTGGCAATGTTGACCAACTCGACGCCGCCCTCTTGTACGGCGCCAACGCGATCTACGTTGGCGGCACCATGTCATTGCGTGCCACTCGCTTCTTTACGGGAGACGCGCTTGAGGCTGTACGCGCGCGTACCCGCGAAGTAGGCGTTGCCATGTATTACTGTTGCAATGCTTATCCGCGCCCCCACACATGGCATGCCGCCGTTGACAGCTTGGAAGCCGGAGCACACGTAGGTGTAGATGCTTTCATCATTGCCGACCCGGGGCTTGTCGCCTTTGCACAAAAGAACTACCCACATATCCCCATCCATCTTTCTACACAAGCCAATACCTGCAATGCCGATACCGTGCGCTTTTGGCAAGATTTAGGCGTCACACGCGTCAACCTCGCACGTGAATTGCGCCTTTCAGAAATATATGCTATCCGTCGAGATTGCCCCGATATAGAGCTTGAATGTTTTGTTCACGGCGCACAATGCCTTGCTATTTCAGGTCATTGTCTCATTTCAGAATGGCTTAACAACAGACCTGCGAATGCGGGCGAATGTACACAGCCTTGTCGTTTTGAGTACCGCGCCATGCCAAGCAGTATACTTGTCGTCGAAGAGGCGATGCGCAGTAAAAAAAGTGCTCTTGATGAAGTGTGGCATGTAACACAAGGGCGTGAAGGTTTTTCTGCCTTTTGGGCACCTGAAGACTTGTGCCTGCTTCCCTTTGTGCCGTGGTTTATGCGCCAAGGCATTAATTCACTCAAAATTGAAGGACGTATGCGTACAGGCGTCTACGTTGCCCACGTTCTTGAAGCATACAAGCGAGTACTGCATTATCATGCAAATCGCGGCGAACATGCAAGCTACACTGACGCTGCGCGTTGGCGCTTGGCATGGAAGGGAGAGTGTCAAAAACTCATTGAAGAATTAACCCTATGGGCATCGCGCCCCTTAAGCAGTGGCTTCTTCATGCCTTATTGGCAGAAAAAACGTGTGGAACCGCGACGCGCACCTAGCAATCACTCGCCTGTACTTGCACGTGTAGAAGAATGCATACAGCCCGGCTCATGGCGCATAAGCGTGCGCGGACAGTGGGACAGTGCGCATAAGGCGCAAGTATTCTTGCCCGGCGGAGAAAGGCCACAACTCATTCCAGGACGCTACACCTTGGAAAACCACCACAATACATGGGCAGATATTCTGCACTCTGGCACTGAAGGCACTCTCCACTGTGAACTCGAAAACATACCTGCCGGCGCCTACATTGAGTCTGTTTTTATGTCTTGATTCTCACTGCTTGTCTTTTAAAAACCAAAAAAACCAAAAAAAGATAAAGATTAAAAAAACTTTTAGAAAAACACGCGGCTTTTTTTCATGAGAAAGCGCCAACTACCTAGTTAAACAGATGGTTTTTTTGA
>CAYJHT010000313.1:0-3455 GCA_964369615.1 uncultured Desulfovibrionaceae bacterium | reverse complement strand
ATAATAGCAAAAAAACGCCTTGCTTGGAAGGTGTAGCGCTTTGGACGCTTACTTATCAGGTAGCCGCCTCTGTCCTTGACCCCAGCACCTTAGAGCGTGAGCTTGCTCCTCTCAATGCCCTTAAAGACCATTTCCCCAAGGTCTTACTTACGCTTGATACCATTGGCAGTGGCACTACCCATAACGGCATTAAGCAAGTACACCTCATAGATTGCTTGCTGGGGGATGTTTAAGGCGTAGTAACATTTATTGAGACAGCCTTTTGTCATAACGCAAAAATATATGAGTGGATACGGGAAGAGAGCCCATGGCCGAAGGGCATGGGCAAAAACAATACTCTTAACTTGCCCTAAAACTTGTCCAATCAATGGGGAGCACCTCTGCAACATTCCTATGCGTCATGATGTTTTTTGGAAAATAATTCAAGGAAATTGAGATGCGTTTGCCCTGCCAAAAGAAAAGGTCGTGCTTGATTTTTAAAAGTGTTTCCTGCAAAGTACGCAGGAAAAGATTTTCCTAAAGAAAATGTCCATACTCTACGCCTTACATGTAAAAGGTTGTTCTTGTTGCCTGACTCTTAACTCAACTGCCAAGGAGTACATATGTTTCAGACTTTAGTTTTAGGTCAAAAATACAGCAATGCCGAGTATAAACCGCTTGAAAAAGAGTTGCGCATCAAACTCTTTCAATTGCAGCAACAATGCGCTGAACACAAAATCGCCGTTCTTATTACGCTCTTGGGCGTCGACGGTTCCGGACGCGGATCCCTTGTAAACACGCTTTCGTCATGGCTAGACGCTAAAAAATTAGGCACCCATACATTTTGGCGACAAAGTGAAGACGAACGCGAACGCCCCGCGGCATGGAAGTTTTGGCGATGCTTACCGGGCTATGGTGAATTTGGTATATTCTTTGGCGGCTGGTACGATGAAGCCTTACGTCAAGCTTCATGCGGAGAGTTAAACGAAGATGCGCTCTTCAAAGTCATGCACAACAATGTCAAAATGGAACGCAATCTCGCCAATAATGGCTATGTCCTTGCAAAATTTTGGTTGCACCTGAGCGAAGAAGAACATAAAAAACGCCGCAAAGCACGAAAAAAAGAACAAAGCATACAAAGCTTCACACCCTACGACGCCGAAAGCGAAAATCATTACAAAGGCCTCATAAATACAGTTAGCAAAACCATCACCATGACAGACAGACACTTTGCACCGTGGCATATTGTTGATGCCCAAGATAAAGAATTTCGCAATGTGTCCGTTGCAAAAGCCCTCATAAGCACTCTTGAAAATGCCATAGCTGAAAAAATTTTGCGCGATGGCAATAAAAAAGAAACAGAAGAAACAGTCAGTTCCTCCGGTCAAAATATCCTCGACCTTGTAGACCTCTCCCATACTCTCGAACGCGACGACTATCGCAAACAATTAAAAGAATTAAGGAGTGAAATTTATCAGCTTTCCTTTGCTGCCTATCAACAAGGCATCTCCTCAACACTCGTTTTTGAGGGCGGCGATGCCGGCGGCAAGGGCGGTGCCATTCGTCGCATCGCAGGTTCTGTCGACTCACGTATAACACGCACCATTCCCATCAGCGCACCTAGCAGTGAAGAATTGGCGCATCACTATTTATGGCGTTTTTGGCGACATGTCCCTATGGCTGGTCATGTCACCATATACGACCGCTCATGGTATGGACGCGTCCTCGTAGAGCGCGTAGAAGGTTTTGCAAGCCGTGAACAATGGTCGCGCGCCTATGCAGAAATGAACAGCTTTGAAGAACAGTTGACAGATAATAAAAATATCCTACTCAAATTTTGGATGCATATATCCTCTGACGAGCAACTCCGTCGCTTCAAAGAACGCGAAGTCATCCCCTACAAGAATTACAAGATTACCGACGAAGACTGGCGCAACCGCGAAAAAGCACCTGCATACAAAGTAGCTGCCGACGAAATGTTTTTGCGCACTAATACTGACTATGCCCCGTGGCACATCATCCCCGCAGAATCAAAATATTACGCACGCATCGAAGTTATGAAAATCTATCGCGACGCATTAAAAAAGGCTCTTATACTTCATAAGAACTAATTTTTTTTGAGGGGTTTTAAAAAAGATCTGGGGGGAAACTTGTCTTAGGAAAAAAAGTTTCCCCCCACAAGGCTTTGAAAAAACAAAAATATGTTTATTTAGAAACAACCCCTAGGATTTTTTCAATAAAAATAGCATGTCTTATTCCTCAGTCAGTTTGCGAGTCATAAGCTGCTGCACACAAGTTCGCGGGTCAAGTTCATCGTATAATATGTGATACATTGCGTGAATGATAGGCGCGTTGACCTTGTGTTTTTTCGCCATATTATAGGCGGCTTGTGTTGTGCTTACGCCTTCGGCGACCATACCAAGGTTTTCAATAATAGAGTCGAGGCGTTCTCCTTGCCCAAGGCGGATACCTACTTGTCGATTGCGCGACAAATCGCCCGTACATGTGAGCATAAGATCTCCAAGTCCTGACAATCCTTTAAATGTCGCATCGTGTGCGCCGCAAGCCACGCCTAAACGTCGAATTTCCGCAAGTCCGCGCGTAACTAAGGCTGCACGGGCATTGTGTCCAAAACCAAGCCCATCGCAAACGCCAGCGGCAAGGGCGATAACATTTTTTAACGCACCCCCAAGCTCTACACCTAGAACATCTGCGCACGAATAACAACGAAAAAAAGGCGATGAAAAAGCAGATTGTAAGGCACGGTCAAGGCCTTCTGTCGCGCATCCAAGAACAAGCGCTGTCGGATGACCTTGCAAGACCTCTTCGGCAAAGGAAGGGCCTGAAAGCATAGCATATTGCGGCGCTTTATGAGAGAGTACAGCAGATACTGTTTGACTTATGGTTTTGCCTGTAGAGCGCTCAAGCCCCTTAGATGCATTCACAATCACAGCGCCAAAGGGCAAATACTCTTGCACCTCGGCTAAAAATGTTCCTATATGCTGCGCTGAAATGGCAAGGACAAAGATATCTTGACCGACCAATTGCGACGCATCGCACGTCGCTTTAAGAGCTTCATGGAGGGCATAAGCGCGCATATATTGCGGATTTTCATGATGCGTGTTGATATGTGCAGCAAGGTCGGCTTTGCGAACAATCATCGTGACAGTATGTCCTTTACAGGACAGCATATGCGCAAGCGCTGTGCCCCAACTGCCACCACCGATAACGGCAATGCGTAAAGTATTTTTTTTGTTCATCATACACCTTCTATAGCAGGATTGAAGGAATATGTCGATACATTTGAAAAAGGGGAATTTTTTTCAAGCACGTCATCTCGATTTGTTTTTTTGAAAGGGGCTTGGGGGAAACTTTTTTTATTTTTTTAAGTTTTTTTCTTGGGGGAAAACTTTTTTTAGGAAAAAAAAAGTTTCACCCTGAAGGGCACACGTCCCCCAAACCCCCTTGTATAGACC
>CAYJHT010000312.1:0-3485 GCA_964369615.1 uncultured Desulfovibrionaceae bacterium | reverse complement strand
AAGATGGAAGTGTGTCCACAGCAGACACCCTCACCGTGGACGGAAACTTCACCGCAGGCAGACTGTACGGCGATGCCGGCGATGTCGGCTCTGACGATGGTGTGACAGGGAGCACGGCAACAATCACTATCAGCGGCAATGATACACTGACTGTCTATGGCAATATGATGCGGGACTCGTCGTATTTCACTAATATTTTCGGCGATGTGTCCGGTGTGAGTATTGACTCCGGAGATAATCCCAACGAAAAAGCCATCATCAGCGGTAACGACATCATCACCGTCTACGGTACCTTCTTAGACGGCAATATTTTTGGCGATCTTGAAACCGTTTTTGCCAATGATGACGGCGATATAAGCTCTGTACTCATCAGCGGCAGCGATACCATCACCATACATGGAGGTATGACGGGCGGCGCAATTTATGGCGATGGAAAAGGCGTTGACGCTCTCACCGTGACAGGGGCAGATATCATCACCATACACGGTGGCATGAGCGGCGGTGTGATTTCTGGCGATGTAGATGATGCCTCCAACATCTCCATTCAAGGGCACGATACCATCAATATTTACGGCAACATGACGGGGAGCAGTATTATTTACGGCGATACGCGAAGACTTCCCAGCGGAAGCTCCGAAGGCAACGATTCTATCACCGTACACGGCAATATGAGCAGCGCGACAATCTATGGTGACGCAGATAATTTTGGCACTAACGACAATACCAAGGGCGATGACAAAATCACGATAAAAGGTGATATGGACAGCGCAAGTATTATCTATGGCGATGCACGCAGTGTCAGCGCATACCCCGCAGACAAAACACCCACCGGACATGACAACATCACCGTCGAAGGCAATATGACAGGAGGCAGTGTTATTTATGGCGATGCGCAAACTATGAGCGCATCGGCTGGAGCTGGCAGTGTCAGTTTCACAGGCCACGACACCATCACAGTGCATGGCAATATGACAAACGCGAAAATTTATGGCGATGCACAAGAACTTCTCGGCAATGCCACCACCACGGGCGACGATACCATCACCATCAAAGGCGTCATGGGCGGCACTGCGGCAGACACCCTCATCGACGCAGGCGCAGGCGCAGACACCATCTCCATAGGCGCAGCAGACAAAGGAGCTACAGGCGGCACCATTACAGGCGGCGCAGGTAACGACAGCATCACCGTATTCGTAGGCGATACAGGCAGTAAGGGCAATCTCATTATCGACGCCAGCGGCATGTCCTTTACAGATGAATCCATCACCCTGCATGATGCAGGCTCAGGCACAACCCATGTGAGCATCACAAACCTTAGCAATACGCAAGACTATGCAGCAGGCACCTTCACTGTTGACGGCACAGATATCACAAGCCATGTGAATAGCGCGCTCGATACTGGCTCCGAATCGTGGAAACAAGGCGATTTAGTTATATATTTTAAGTGATTTAAAAGGTTTTTGTGGGGGGGAACTTTTGCTAGCGCCAAAAAGTTTCCCCCTCCCCCAGCTTGTGAAATATCCGGGTTAAAAAGTCACCTTGCATTGAAGTGTGTTGTGAAATCCTACAATACACCAACAAAAACTATGTTTTTATTAACACTCCCAAGAAAGAGTAAAAAACACAAGGCTACAACAAGAAAGATGTATTCCCCAATACTTCCCGTCGCACAAAGGGACAGGGAAAGGCGCTTGCCCATAACAAAGGGGAAAAGAGGGACTCCCATAGGTGTCAGCATATCAAGCAAGACATGAGTCAGACCGCCAAAACCTATACCTAGGCAGACCAAAATGAGCGTTTCGCGTATGTCCTTATTACCCAAAAAGTGGGGTAAATCGTCGTATGAGCCCCACAAACCAAGAAGGAACAAGAGTAAATACCAGCCATACCAGTGACTTACGCCACGATGAATGCGCTGAAATGTTCTTTGAGGCTTACGCGTCAATGCCGCCGCTTTACGATCAATGATATCTGGAAGCACTGCACCTGCAAGCACGGCCACAAGGGCTACCGGCGGCATTTTGAAAGCCACAGCCGCAGCAAGCCCCACACTTTGATGTGTCAACCATTTCATTATATGCTCTCCTTTTTTTCAAGTCCTAGGGGCTGTTTCTAAATAAAACGGTTTTTATGAAAGGCTTGTGGGGGGAAACTTTTTTTCCCAAAAAAAGTTTACCCCCACAAGCCTTTCCTATAAACAAAAACATCTTTATTTAGAAACAGTTCCTACAAAAAAATGCAGACAAGGTATGTATACAGCTGTACATATCTTGTCTGCACTTTTGTCTTTGCCTGTATGCTACAGGCAAGATGGTATTCCGTGTCCCGCATATTTTTGCGAATATGTGATTCTTCGGCGCCCCCACACAGAGCACATGCGAATGCGCCGAAGAATCGGTGGGGAGGGAATACGCGCAACACGCAACTTGTAGTGTAAAGCAGGTGTTGCGAAATGTTTTATGCGGCCATGCTTGCGATAAGTTCGCGTGCATCTTCATTTGTTGGGTCGGTGCCGAGCACTTCTTCAAGGTGTGCACGTGCTTCTTCGTGGCGACCTAGGGACATGAGGATGCCTGCAAGGCTGATGCGAATAGCACTTACTTCGGTGCATGCTTGCATACTTTGTTCAAGCGCTGGTACAACTTCGTCCAAGCGTCCGAGGTGGAAGCCTTCACGGACGAGGCAGTTCAAAGCCACGATATTTTCTGGATTGAGGGTGAGGGCACGGCTGAAGTTTTCAAAGGCTTCTACGTGCTCTTCTTTTTCCATGTAAACGAGGCCGATGCCGGCTAAGGCTTTGTCGCTTTCTTCGATGGCGGCGGCTTTTTTGTAGAGTACAAGCGCATCATCGAGTTTTCCGCGTTGTACGGCGACGGTTGCAAGGCCGAGGAAGGGAGACATTTGCGTGCTATCATTATCGATAGCTTTGCGATAGTATTCTTCTGCCTTATCAAATTCGCCCATAAAAAGGTAGCATTCGCCAAGTTCTTTGTTGATTTCGTAGTCTAATTGATTGCTCATAGTATCCTCCCCTAGGGTTATGAAAGTGCTCTTGTATCATGTTATTCGACCCATGTCGTGTAAGCATGATACATGTTTTATGTATACAGCGATAAACGAGAATGCTTGTCGCTTGCTCTTGCTATGACTATAGCGTATTTTGTGCAAGCGTGCAATCTGCAGCACTTCTCTCTAAGCATGATGCATGCCAACAATGAATTAAGTAGTTATTTTAGTGTTTTAAAAATAGAAAAACTCTAGAACTGCAATATTTTCCTTATTTTTTGCCCAGTGTTATTTTTTTCTGCAAGCAGAGGGAAACTTTTGCTAGGGGCTGTTTTTAAGGAAGCGCTGATTTAATGCCTTTTTGCCCTTTAACTGCGTCAAGCTCATCTCGCGAAACACTTATATATGTTTAATATACCGCGTACTTCTCGAAATTCGCTTTTCTTGTTAAAGAACAAAAATTCGATTAAATCAGCGTT
>CAYJHT010000311.1:0-3485 GCA_964369615.1 uncultured Desulfovibrionaceae bacterium | reverse complement strand
AAAATAAAAATAAAAATAAAAATAAAAATAAAAATAAAAAATGAAAAATGGGTATGCTGTGCAAATGCTTCTCAGAACGCGTATAAAATGCTTGTGCTTATGTGTGGGGGATGTTATGCTTTGCTTATTCATTTGCCAGCTTTTTGTGGCGTACTTTTTACATGATTGCCTTGGGAGGTTTTGTGACAACGCTTCTGCAAACACCGCTGACGGGGTGGCACCGTGAACATGGTGCAAAAATGGCTGCCTTTGCGGGCTTTGACATGCCTATTCAGTACACTGGTATTTTACAAGAGCACGAGCAAACGCGTCGTGCGGCTTCGCTTTTTGACATTTGTCATATGGGCGAATTTCTTATCAATGGCCCGGGTGCTGCGCAGGCGGTGTCGCGTGCTGTGACGCATAATCTGGAAACGTTGAAGATTGGCAAGTGCCGATATGGTTTCTTGCTCAATGAAGAGGGCAATATCCTTGACGATTTGATTGTGTATCGCATGGGTGAAGATTCTTTTATGCTTGTTGTGAACGGCGCGCGTGCGGCGGGGGATTTTGCGGCTTTGACGGCGCGGATGCCGGCAGGTGTGAGTCTTGTGGATGTTTCGCAGAGTACCGGAAAAATTGATTTGCAAGGTCCGCAGTCGTTGGACGCTTTGGAATCTATTCTTGGTCAAAGCTTCCGTCATCTTGGGTATTTTTCCTTTGAGGAATTTAATTTTGAGGGGCATACTATTCTTGTGAGTCGCACGGGTTATACGGGTGAGCTTGGTTATGAATTGTATGTGCCTTGGGATTGTGCGCTTGCTTTGTGGGAAAAGTGCTTGCAGGATGAAAGGGTTAAGCCTGCGGGTCTTGGTGCGCGTGATACTTTGCGTCTTGAGGCGGGTTTGCCGCTTTATGGGCATGAATTGGATGACCAGCACAATCCTACAGAGGCGGGCATGGGCAAGATGTTGACGAGCACCGCGCCTTATGTGGGGCATGAGCGTGCTTTTGACATGCGTCAGAAGCTTGTGGGGCTTCGTATTGAAGGACGCCGCGCGGCGCGTCATGGTGACAAGGTCATCTTGCCTGACGGCTCAGTTATTGGCCTTGTGACGAGTGGTTCTTTTGCGCCTTCGCTTGGCTATGTGGTCGCCTTTGCATGGGTGGACGCTGCCCACGGCGATATCAGCAAGTGCGCTGTGCAGACGGCGAAGGTCGCGCTTGAGGCGAGTGTTGTAAGCTTGCCCTTCTATACGGAAGGCACTGCGCGCACGAAGCTGTCTTAGTGGGTTTTTTGTACATTTTTTTTTGAGTAGTGAAAATTATTTAACAATATATTGGAGGAACATATGTCAATTCCAGCAGAGCTTAAATATTCTAAATCTCACGAATGGATTCGTATTGAAGGCGACGAGGCTGTTGTCGGCATCACCCATTTTGCACAAGACGCTCTTGGTGATATTACTTATGTGGATTTTCCCGCTGTGGGCGACGCTTTTGACGTGGATGAAGAGTTTGGCTCTATTGAATCCGTTAAAGCTGCAAGTGAACTTTATGCGCCTGTGAAGGGTGAAGTTGTCGCCGTGAACGAGGCAATCAACGACGCGCCCGAAACTGTGAATGCGCAACCCTATACGGACGGCTGGCTTGTGCGTATAAAGCTTGACGGCGCACCTGAAGGACTCATGGACGCCGCCGCTTACGAGGCTCTGTGCGCAGAAGAGGCGCATTGATTTTAAGATGTTCAGTAGGGGAGCGCGTAAAAAAAGCACGTTCCCCCCTCCTGCAAAAAGATATTTTATAGAAAACCCATCTTGGGAATGCATTTTTGCCAACGAGGTGCTGTCGTCATGAAAAATCGTCGTTTTCTCTAGAAGCTGTCGTCAAACAGCGAATTTGCGTGTTATATCAAGGAAGATGAATTTGTTTTGGGGGCGTGTATATAGACATACATACCCGAAAAATAAATGAAATCTGACGCAGAGATAACCGAAAAGGCGCATTTGACGGCAGCGTCTAAGCGAACTACACAAAAATATTGTCTTGCCTTGCGGAAATATATACCCGAAAAGGCGCAATTGACGACAAAGCCGACAACCTTAAAAGGTGAACCCTATGCCCTTTGTTCCACATACTCAGGAAGAAGTCCAAGAAATGCTCGCCCGTATCGGCGTTGCCACCATGGATGACCTCTTTGCGGACATAACACCGCCCCTACGCCCCAAATCCTTCAACCTACCAGAAGGGCAAAGTGAAATGGATGTGTGCGCACATCTAGAGCACTTGGCTGCAAAAAATACCTCACTTATCAACTTCCTCGGCGCAGGCTTCTATGACCACGCCATACCAAAAGCCGTCGATGCCCTAAGCTCCCGCAGCGAATTTTATACGGCATACACCCCCTATCAACCGGAATCCTCACAAGGTACACTCCAAGCAATCTTTGAATATCAAACCGCCGTCACTCGCCTGCTCGGCATGGATTGTACAAATGCCTCCGTCTACGACGGCGGCTCCGCCATATTTGAAGCCATAATGATGGCTATGCGACAAACAAAACGTAAAAAAATGGTCATTGACGAAGGCGTCAATCCCATCTGGCGACAAATGGTTGACTGCTCACGCGCAAACCTAGATATCGAACTTGTCGTCGTGCCACACAAAAACGCACGACCAGACCTCGACGCACTCAAAGCTGCAGTCGATAACACATGCGCCGCAGTTATCGTGCAAAATCCGAACTTCTTCGGTGCCATAGAAGACTTCACAGAACTCTTCAACCACGCACGCAGTCAAAAAGCACTTGGCGTTATCTCCGTCTATCCCATCTTGCAAGCCGTCATGAAAACCGCCGGCGAAATGGGCGCAGATGTCGCCGTCGCAGACGGTCAAGCACTCGGCATGCCCCTCTCCTTTGGTGGTCCCTACCTCGGTATCATGGCCTGCCGCAAAGAATTTATCCGCCAATTTCCCGGACGCATCGTCGGATGCACCAAGGACGCCGACGGAAAACGCGGCTTCGTCCTCACACTCCAAGCACGCGAACAACACATCCGCCGCGCAAAAGCGACCTCTAATATCTGCTCAAACCAAGCACTCTGCGCACTGCGTAGCCTCATGTACATGTCCCTGCTCGGCACAGAAGGACTGCAACGTGTCGCCGTATCAAGCATGGAAAATACGCGCTATGCCGTAAAAAAGTGGACCTCACTCGAAGGCGTAAGCCTCCTCCACGATGCCCCTTACGGCAATGAAGTCGCACTGCGCCTGCCCGTCAACGCAAACAAACTCGCAGGAACTATGCTCGAACACGGCTTCGCCATAGGCTTCCCCGTAGGACGATACTACCAAAACATGGACAATGTCCTGCTCATCGCCTGCACAGAAAAAACACAGCCGGCGCACGTAGACGCCCTTATTCAACACATCATACCAGAACTTAACAAAAAATAGAGAGGACTGAGGATGAAAACACTTTTTGAAAAATCCGTCCCCGGTCGCAG
>CAYJHT010000310.1:0-3485 GCA_964369615.1 uncultured Desulfovibrionaceae bacterium | reverse complement strand
AAAAAAAGTTTCCCCCCAAGTGCTTTTAAAAAACTCACATCTATAAGCTATCCAAAAACAGGCCAGCCATTGCTTGTGATGATGTTGCCTTGTGTATTTATGATGCAGCATTCTCTGCCGGCGAGACTGTGTATGAGTTGCAGACTTGCATTTGTGGGCAATACTGAGAGGGCGGTTGCGAGAGCGTCTGCTTCGAGGGCTGTGGGCGCGAGCACGGACACGGAGCTTATGTGCTGAGGACTTTGCTTGCGGCTTGGGTCGATGAGGTGATGATGCTGTTTTTTGGCATCATAGAACATCGCATAGTTGCCGGATGTGGCAATGGACGCGTGGAGGGGGAGTGTGTGTTGTTTGTTTGTGATGGGGTTATCGATGCCTATGCGCCATGGTTGACTTGCGCTTTTGAGACCACTTGCGCGGATATCGCCACCGATATTTACAAGGTGGTTGGCGACGCCGTGTTGCACGAGCGTTTCTGAGGCTTTGTCGACGATGTAGCCCTTGGCAATGCCGTCAAGGGTGAGCGCCATGCCAGAGCGGTCAAGCGTGACACGCTGCTTGTCAGCGTTGATATGTACATGAGCAGCATTGACAAGTTCGCGTGCTTGCGCAAGTTCCGCAGGGTTTATGCGCATGCTGCCTTGCGGATTTTGGTGCGTCTGATAGAGGTTTATAAGTGGTGCGACGCTGATATCAAAGGCACCTTGCGTGATGCTGTGTGCCCTCTGTGCCCTTTGCAAAACGTGGATAAGGTGCTTGGGGGCATCGTTTAGCGTGCCGTACTTGGACAGGTGCGCGAGCGGTGCGCCTGTGTTGTGACGCGTAAGCTCTGCTTCTAGCGTGCTTATGCGGTCGAAGGCGTGGGCAAGCGCTTTTTCTGCTACATCTTTATTGCTGTGCACTGCATGGAGCGTCACAAAGGTGCCGAGAGCCAAACGGGTTTGCGTGTGGAGTGACGCCTTGTCTTCTTCGTGCGTGAAGGGAGATGCAAAGGCATCCCAACCTTGGAACAGGAGAGCACTCGTGGCGGTGCCTTTGAGAAGACTGCGTCGAGTGAGGTGTTTGTTGAGTATGGACATAGTTCTCTCTCCTTTATGCCTGCGGGCTGGCGGCTTGTGCGGCATTTTCTTTTGCTGCGGCTGCCGCGGCTTTTGCTGCGTCGGCTTTGGCCTTCTTTTCGCGCGCTTCTTCTTCCGCTTTTACGACTGCCACTTGGATGACATTGTCAAGCGTTGGGCACAAAGGTCGAATGATTTTACGCGGGCAACCAACGACGCAGACTTCTTGACATTCGGCGCCAAAGCTGAGGCATTTTTGCTGGTCAAGAACGATGCGGGAATCTTCTGTCGTAATGGCCTTTGCAGGACATACCTTGATACATTTTCCGCAGTTAATACAGCCGGATTCGCACACATCCATAACAGCGCGCATTTTATCCTTTGTAGCGCAGTGAACAGCTACACGTGCGCGCATGGGGACAAGCTCCAGCGAACTGCGCGGACAAGCCTTGATGCAGATGCCACAGCCTGTGCATTGTGCTTTGTTAATATGCACAAGCCCGTTTTCGATGGTCATGGCATTGAAGGGGCAAGCTTCGACGCAGTCGCCAAAGCCGAGGCATGACCAAGAGCAGACGTCGGAACCGCCCATAAGCAGTGTTGCGGCGGCGCAAGAGGGCATACCCTGATATTGATAGCGTGCTTTTACTTTTCCGGCGTATTTATCACAACGTCGGAAAGAGATTTGTGGGTCGGAGGCGCCGACGGCCTTGCCTGTGAGTTCGCCCACAGTAATACTTGTTTCAGCACTGCCGGCCACACAGAGGGAGGCGCCGACACCTGCTTCGTTGACCACAGCGATGGCATAGCCTTCACAGCCGGCATAGCCGCAGCCGCCGCAATTGGCGCCGGGCAGGGCGTCCATGACAGCTTCTACTCGAGGGTCTTCTTCCACATAGAATACTCTGGAGGCTACGGCAAGCACGGCAGCCGCCACGAAGCCAAGCCCAAAGAGCATAAGAACCGATGATATAACCATGCGTAGCCTCCTAGTTGGTCATGCCTTTGAAGGCCATGAATGCCAATGACATAAGTCCTGCCATAACAAGGGCGATAGGCGTGCCCACCATAGCTTTTGGCACGCGGCATGTGTCGAGTTTTTCGCGAATGCCCGCCATAAGTATGAGTGCCAGCATGAAACCTGCGCTGGCGGCTATGGCATACAAGATAGATGTCCAAAGGTCGTATTCTTCACGTTGCACCAAGATAGCCACACCCATAACCGCGCAGTTTGTGGTGATGAGTGGGAGGAAGATGCCAAGGGCTGTGTAGAGTGGTGGAACCATTTTTTTGAGGAACATTTCCACAAATTGTACGAGCGATGCGATGACCAAGATAAAGACGATTGTTTGTAAATATGTCAAATCATAGGGGAGGAGTGCGTATTTTTGGATAAACCACGTGCACACAGTCGCCATGATGGTGACAAAGACAACAGCGCCGCCCATGCCCATAGCCACGCCTTGCTCCTTGGAGCAGCCAAGGTAGGGGCAGTTGCCAAGATATTGGGCAAGCACGATGTTGTTCACAAAGATTGCAGAAATAAAGAGTTGAAAGATATCCATTGCCTACTCCTTATTTGCCCTGAAGGCATCCACGGCAAGATGCGCAACCGTGTGTGGGGTTTTCGGGTATTTCGAGGCCTTTGCGACGAGCTTGCCAATGTGTCAATGCGTTCATGGCGCAGAGGATGATGCCAAGACAAATGAAAGCGCCGGGCGCTTCAATCATGACAACGAAGGGCTGAAAGCCTTCCCACATGACATACTTGCCAAAGAGAGTGCCTGCGCCTAAGAGTTCGCGCAAACCGCCCAAGAAGGTGAGCGACAAGGTAAAACCTATGCCCATGCCAAGGCCGTCGGCAATGGCGAGGGGGACGGAATTTTTCGCCGCGAAGGCTTCTGCCCGTCCAAGGATGAGGCAGTTTACGACGATGAGCGGCACAAAGATGCCCAGCTGTTGGTAGAGCGGATAGGCATAGGCCTGCATGAGCAATTCGACGGACACCACAAGCGATGCCGAAATAGCAATAAAGCAGGCAATACGCACCTTCTTAGGGATGATGCTCCGCACAAGAGAAATGATAAGATTGGACAAGGCAAGCACGAAGATAACAGCCGCGCCCATGCCAAGACCGTTTTCTGCCGATTTTGTGACCGCAAGCACGGGACACAAGCCGAGCACCAGACGAAATGGAGGCAATTCCGCCCATAGCCCCTTGGTAAATTCTTTAATCAGTTGTTGCATAGTTTTTCCCCTAGGGCCATGTTTTAAGAATTTGTTCTTTCAGCTCATCATAGACCTTGGCAGCATTGGCTACTGCCACAGTGGAACCGACGGACGAGATTGTGGCGCCGGAGATGGCGTCAATAGTGCCGCCTTGGCTCTTTGGTGCCACGTCCTTGGGCTTGCCTATGAATTGGTCGG
>CAYJHT010000309.1:0-3494 GCA_964369615.1 uncultured Desulfovibrionaceae bacterium | reverse complement strand
AACAAAAACCCCCCCAAACACCCACTAAAACCGGTGGTTTTTTTGAAGGGGGGGGTGGGGGGAAACTTTTTTTGGAAAAAAAAAGTTTCCCCCCACAAACCTTTCAGAAAACAATAAACACAGGTGCCTTCCATGGAAAATCTATCATGTAGTTTGCGCAGTGTCAAAAATTACCTGCATGTGCTGCTGGATTAAAAGAAGATTGTTTAAAATGCATGTGGGGGAAACTTTTTTTGAAAAAAGTTTCCCCCACATGCATTTTAAGGAAGATATTGAAAAAGTAAATTATTAAGCAAGAGCGGACAGCTCGGCTTCAAGGCTCGCTAATTGTCCCTTAAGTGCAGAAACCTGTGAGGTGTCGCCGCTGCTTTCTGCAGCCATTTGAGCGGCGGCTATTTGCATCTGTAATGATGAGATTTGTGCTTCTAAGGCGTCAGTATCGCTTTCGTCGGAGCTGCTGTCAGAACTAGCTCCGCCACCGCCTCCACCACCGCCGGCGCCACCGCCGCTCGCATTGCCACCGTCCTCATTACCTTGCGAATGAGCATTGTCGTCAGTGCTTGCTTCTTGCCCCTCCGACGCTGTAGGTGTATTGCCTGCGCCACTTTCAGTGGATTCAGACGCGACAGCGCCTGCACCTTGCATTTCTTGCTGCATTTTGCCGAAGAGCTCCATGGCCTCTTCTGAGATGCTGACAGTATCTCCGGATGCGGTGCTTTCTACCTTGGGTGTTGTCTGTGTAAATGGGGTGACAGCATTAATACCTTGTATGCTCGCCATATACGAATAGTCGTTGATTTCCATTGTCGTCTCCTATAAGGGAATTTTTTTCCGTGCTGATACTATATGAGCAAGAAGCATACCATGGACTTTTTTGCTTTTCTCAGAATCATAGGAAATTCCCCGTTGCACATGCATTGAATCTGTATTACTGTGCCGCAAATGCAGCACAAATGAAGGGCTTTTTGATGCTTTTTAACGTAATATCTTAAGCAAATGAGGTGTGTATGAAGGATGAAAAATTTATTCGTGCTTTGTTTTTGTTGTGTTTTGTTTGTGTACTGGCGTGGACTCTGCCAACAGATGCTCACGCACGCTCCATTGATGGCATTTATCAGTATAAAGAGACAGGCTATGCGGGCAAGCTGAAGATGAAATCCATAGGCAACTCAAAGATAGAAGTACACATCAACACGTCGAAGCTCGATACAGGTCACGGATGCAGTTTCGAGGGCGTGTGTAAACGCGAAAAGAACAAAATCCTTTGTCGTGAAGATATGGGAGACTTTGTGGTTTCTGCGGAATTAGAAATCATCTCAAATGGCATAAAACTTAATGATATTGAGCCGTTTTTTTATCATTGTGGCATGCAAGGTAATATGCATGGGCTTTATGTGAGATAGGTAGAGTCTATTGAGGGGAGGCATAATCGTGCCACGTATAGGTCGATTATGCCTCAGGTTTTTTGATAATATCAAGAAGGGTATATTCGCCCGGCTTGCCTCTGCTGTGCTTCTGGTACTGCTTGAGCGCGTCCAAGAGCTTTGCGATCTCGTCAAAATAAGACGCTACAAAGTCATATGATTTCAAATGTTTCAGATTGAGCTTTTGCTTGCAAAACTCGCTGGGTTTAAGCCCTGATTTCTTGTACTCTTGGAAGGCGTGCTCTGCGTGGATGATGAGTATTTCAATTTCTGGTGCTGTGACAATATTGATGACATCCACCCTATCCTTATAAAGAGCACTGAGCTTAAAGTTTTCGCGTCGCGAATCAAGAATACGCACAACGGAGAGCTGTCCCTGAAAGCCCTTTCTGAGGTATCGTTCTTCAAACCCCCTTGCAGAGCGTGTCATGATGACGCTATCCTCAAGCATTTGATGAAAAATGAGCATACGGTTTGCGCGTAAAAGTTCAATGATGGCCTTTTCTGCATGCCCTTCACATATACACGCTACGAGGGGACGAAGCTCCATGTTTTACTCCTCCTGCTTCCCATGTCTGCGCTTAAAGGCGCGTTTCATAGCGATATAGGCATCGTATGCAGGCACGGTGTTTTTGTTGTATCCGCTTTTAAAATACTCACTCTTTTTCACATCATTGCGGTCTAATACACGGCTGAGAGGGTCGAGGGTCACGCCATGTTCTTTTCTTGTGATGTAGATGCTGTCGTTGCGGTTGAGTTCGTCCAAGAGTTCGGGATAATGGGTAGAGAATATAAGCGTCGCAGGTTTGTTGCGCATGTCTTTCTCGAGAAAGAAGCGTATAAGCGTTGCGACGATTTCTCTGTTAAAATGGTTTTCCAGCTCATCTACCAAGAGATAGCCACCGTGCCAGAGAATGAACGATGCCGTAAAAAAAACGTTCATGCCCTTGATAGTTCCTGAAGATAAATATTTTTCAAGTGTTTTTGTGCCCGTACCTACTATTTCTTCAGAGTTGTGGAATTTGAGCTGAAATTCATGTCGTTCCCTGTCCGTTTCGTGAGGGGTGACGTGCAAATATTCAATGCTGGAGTCAAGGTATGTTGTCACTTCCGCGGGCACTTTAATGAAAGAAAGCAAGGAATTATAGTCTGTCCATGCCATGAGATCTATGAACATCAATTCTGTATGATACCATTTATGCACACTCACCATAATACTCACATCATCGAGCAAAAAGGCCTCGTCTGCCTTTCTTTGCGTGTGTATTTTGTCTTCAAAGTGGAAAAAATTCTTTTTTTGTATGGAAGAGCTTACTTTCTTAGAATAGAGAAATTCGTCTGTAATGATAAATTTTTCGTCGTCGAAAGGGCTTTCCTGCTTGACGCCGATATGTGTCACAAGCTTATTGATACTTTCGTCAGGAAGAGCGAAATAGCTTTCAATGATGACGCTATCGCGTCCTGCGCGCGGGTGACAAATGTATTTGTCGCGAATGGTGTTGATGGGTTTGGCATCAAGCATCTGCATAACAAAGGAAAGAGTTTTCAAGGAGAGTGTTTTTCCAGAGGCGTTGATGCCTACGAAGGCAAGGACGCTGTGCGTATAGATATTTGAGACGACGTGGGAGAGGCTTTCTTTGTCGTTGGCGGAGACGCGTTGTTCTGCGCAGAAATTGACTTCAAAGTTATCGTCTAGAAGTGCGGCACCGGATATTTTTATTTTTAGCAGTCTCATTGTTATCTCCGTAAATTTTGTTTTTCTTATATGATTGCTGATGTTGAGTCAATAATTTCTTGCATTAAAAACGTAAAATGTGTTTTTAGTGTGTGCAGCGAACGTAAAAAGGGCTTTGAACATAATTCAAAGCCCTTTTCTTCCCAGCACGTTATTCTCACGGTGTGGATAATTTTCAATAGTTCTCGCCACATACTCTTAGGAGTCTGTCAAAGCTTTAAATGAGACAAGGATTGCTTTTGAGAAAATTTTCACCAAAACCGGCAATTTTCTCTCATATTTCCCATTAAAAAGCGCCAATTACCTAGCTAAACAGATGGTTTTTTTGAAAGGGG
>CAYJHT010000308.1:0-3494 GCA_964369615.1 uncultured Desulfovibrionaceae bacterium | reverse complement strand
GTGGGGGGAAAACTTTTTTTTCCTAAAAAAAGTTTTCCCCCCACGTAAAACTTAAAAAAAAGAAAAAGAAAAAGAAAAAGAAAAATAAAAATAAAAAATTATTTAGTCAATACAGACTTCTTTGAGGATGCTTAGGTTATCGAGTGCTTTGCCTGTGCCCATGACGACCGTGGAGAGTGGGTCTTCGACGACTGTAACGGGCAGTGAGGTTTCTTCTCTGAGGAGTTGGTCGAGTCCTTTGAGTAGTGCGCCGCCGCCGGTGAGTACGATGCCTCTATCGACGATATCTGCGGCGAGTTCTGGTGGTGTTTGTTCAAGTGCCATGCGTACGGCTTGTACGATTCCGGCTACTTGTTCAGAGATTGCCTTGCGTACCTCTTCTGATGTGATGATGATGCATTGTGGTATACCTGTGACGAGGTCACGTCCGCGGACTTCGACTTGTTCTTCGGGGTCCATGGGATATGCGGAGGCGATTTTCACTTTGATTTCTTCTGCTGAGGATTCGCCGATGAGCATGCTGTATTTGCGTTTGACGTGTGTGAGTATGGATTCGTCCATTTTGTCACCGCCGACGCGTACAGAGCGAGAGTAGACTATACCTGAGAGTGAGATAACGGCGACTTCTGTAGTTCCACCGCCGATATCTACGACCATATTGGAGGTGGGTTCTTGTATGGGGAGGTTTGCGCCTATGGCGGCTGCCATGGGTTCTTCTATGAGGTAGACTTCGCGCGCGCCAGCGGATTGTGCGGATTCTCGTACTGCGCGTTTTTCGACTTGTGTGATTCCTGTGGGTACGCAAATCATGATACGTGGGCGTACGAGGTGGCGTGAGTTATGTACTTTTGTGATGAAGTGTCGAAGCAGTGCTTCTGTGACTTCGAAATCGGCGATGACGCCATCTTTCATGGGTCTAATGGCGGAGATATTTCGTGGAGCTCTTCCGAGCATACGTTTTGCATCTTGCCCTACGGCGAGGACGACGCTATTACCGCGATTATCTTTTTTGACAGCCACAACGGAGGGTTCCCGCAGTACGATGCCTTGTCCTTTCACGTATACACATGTATTGGCCGTGCCAAGGTCAATGGCAAGGTCGTTGGAAAAAATACCCAAGAGAGAATCTAAAATTTTAGCCATACGCTTTTATTCGCCTCGCTGCTCACAATTGTTTCTGGGCACCTACATTATGCCCCACGAGCGCATCCTCCGCGCAATATTAAAAATCATTCCGACAGGTGAGTTGACTGCCACTTTTTGTATGTTCTTGCTGTGGCTTTTTTTCCGCTGTAGTCTGTCACCCATGTATGTGTTGTTCTAAATTTCCCACAAAGTCAATAAGTATCTTGAGCAGTTCAAAAAATTTGTCCAAAAAGGAAGGGGGATTGATTTTTTGTACTGTATTTGTGTGTGTGGGATTGTGTGTGAAGAGTGGATTGGGGGACTTTTTTTGAAAGTCCCCCGTGTGCGATATGTGCTGTGAAAGGTGAATTTATTAAAAAAATTAACGCTTTCCTATGCAAAAGTAAGCAAATCCGTGTTGTGCCAATGTTGCCCCTGAATAGAGATTGCGTCCGTCAAAGAGGATAGGCGCGTTGAGGGCTTGTTTTATGCGTGTAAAGTCTGGATTGCGGAATTGGTTCCATTCTGTGACGACGAGCAGTGCGTGGGCGCCTTGGCAGGCGGAGTATTGTTCATCGACGATGGTGACACGCGTGTTGTCTGCGAGGATTTCTGCGGCATTTTCGTGAGCGACAGGGTCAAAGGCGCGGATATTCATTCCTTTGTCTGTGAGTTCTTTGATAATGGTGAGTGAGGCAGCTTCGCGCATGTCGTCTGTGTTGGCTTTGAAGGCGAGTCCCCATACGGCGAGTGTTTTGCCTTCAAGGCCGCCTTGGTCGTTGAAGTATTCTTCGATGCGTGTAGCCATGTGTTTTTTTTGACGCGCGTTGACACTTTCGACAGCATTGAGCAGTTCCGGTGTTATTCCTGCTTCTTTTGCTGTGTAGATCAGGGCTTTGACATCTTTTGGGAAGCAGGAACCGCCGTAGCCGACGCCGGGGTAGATGAATTGGTAGCCGATACGTGAATCGGAGCCGATGCCGGTGCGTACATCGCGTACATCTGCGCCAACCTGTTCGCATATGGTTGCGATTTCGTTTATAAAGGAGATTTTTGTGGCGAGCATACAATTTGCGGCGTACTTTGTCATTTCGGCACTGCGCACGCTCATGACGATGAGTTTATCTCGTGTGCGTGCGAAGGGTGCGTAGAGTTCGCGCATGGTGTTTGCGGCCCTTTCGGATGTTGTGCCAATAACGACGCGATCGGGTTTCATGAAGTCGAGTATGGCGTCACCCTCTTTGAGAAATTCGGGGTTTGAGATGACTTCGAAGGGGATACTTGTTTGGCGTTCTACGAGTTCGCGTGTGATTATAGCGTGAACTCTGTCGGCGGTGCCTACGGGGACT
This sequence comes from uncultured Desulfovibrionaceae bacterium, assembly GCA_964369615.1. Lineage (GTDB taxonomy): Bacteria > Desulfobacterota > Desulfovibrionia > Desulfovibrionales > Desulfovibrionaceae > CAYJAD01. The sequence continues at coordinate 1,020 of CAYJHT010000308.1, read as the reverse complement.
GTGGACTTATCGACGATGATAAGTTCGTTTTGCATGTATTTGCCGATATCTGAGGCGACGCTTTCGACAAAGTCAAGATTGCATGAGCCGTCGTCGCCGGAGGGTGTGCCGACGCAGATGAAGGCGACATCGGCATTGCTCAGGCCATCATTGAGTGATGTGGTGAAGATGAGTCGTCCGTCTTTATGGCTACGTTTCACCATATCTTCGAGTCCTGGTTCAAAAATATGGACGCGGCCTGCGTTGAGGCTTTCGACCACATGTTGGTTAACGTCAACGCACACGACGTTGTTGCCCATTTCTGCAAAGCAGGCAGCGCTGACAAGGCCCACGTAGCCTGTGCCGATGATACAAAGATTCATATATTCCTCAAGGTGCTGAGAAAGTTCCCAGAGTTTTTGCCATTGCGGATGGCGTGTTTTCGGTGTATTTTTCTTCTTGGCGAAGGTTTCTGCATTTGTTTAGGCATTCTCTTGTAAGAAAAGACCACCAGAGAGAATATGTTTTTTATAGAAGGATTGCAAGGAAAATATGATTTGCGGTATTGGTACGGATATAGTGGAGATTGCGCGTATTTCTCGTTCTTTGGAGCGTTTTGGTGTGCAATTTCTGGAGAAGATTTTCGCGCAGGAGGAGCTTTCTTCCCTGTTTGCTAAAGCCTGCTTGCCAAGCTCCTTTGATGCGCGTTTTTTACGTCGATTTTCACCGCGCGTTGCAGCACGCTTCGCGGCGAAGGAGGCAGCCGGCAAGGCACTTGGTACAGGGCTAGCCGTAGGTTTGCACAACATCCACATATATAGCTTGTCAACAGGCCAGCCAACTTTACATTTTTTTGACGCCGCAAAGCAGCGTATGCAGAGCATAGGCGCAACACGTGCCCATCTCAGTTTGAGCCACGAACGCACGCACGCTGTGGCAATGGTAATCCTTGAAGAGTAAGTTAATAGTTTGCAAAATCTCGGAATTTTTTTTGTGGGGGAGGAAGGGGGAAACTTTTGCTAGCGCCAAAAAGTTTCCCCC
>CAYJHT010000307.1:0-3502 GCA_964369615.1 uncultured Desulfovibrionaceae bacterium | reverse complement strand
ACTTTTTTTTTCCCAAAAAAAAGTTTCCCCCCAAGTGCTTTTCAAACCAATCCTCAGTTAATGCCCGCCGCCGAGATAGGCTTCGCGCACTGTGGGGTCGTTGAGCATGACATCGGCGTCATTTTCCATGACAACATTACCAACTTCAAGCACGTAGCCACGCTTTGCGAGTTTGAGAGCGGCGCGTGCGTTTTGTTCGACGAGTATGACTGTCACACCTTTTTTGTTGATGGTGCGAATGGCTTCGAAGATAGTGCCCACGAGGATGGGGGCAAGACCTAGGGAGGGCTCGTCTAGGAGGAGCAGGCGCGGTTGTCCCATGAGGGCGCGACCGATTGCGAGCATTTGTTGCTCTCCGCCGGAGAGTGTGCCTGCAAGCTGACGTTGACGCTCTTCAAGACGTGGGAATAATTCAAAAATCCATTGCAGTGTCTTGTCAATTTTTGCTTGATCTCTGATGGTGAAAGCGCCGAGTTTCAAGTTGCCGAGCACGGACATGGTGCCGAAGACGCGGCGCCCTTCCGGTGATTGGGTGATGCCTTGTTTGACAATATCAAAGCTTTGCAATTTGTGTAGCTGGATTCCTTCATAGAGGATTTCGCCCTTGGTCACTTTTTGCAGGCCGCTTATTGTTTGCATGGTTGTGGTTTTTCCGGCACCGTTGGCGCCAAGGATGGTGACAATTTCACCTTCTTCGACTTTGAGGTTGATGCCATGCAATGCCTCTACAGGTCCGTAACTGACGTGAACGTCCTTCAATTCTAAGAGTGCCATATTACCAGCTCCCATCGTCAACACCGAGGTATGCCTCGATGACGGCTTTGTTGTTTTGGATATTTGCGGGCACATCTTTGGCAATGACGCAGCCGTTCTCAAGGACTATAAGCCATTGACATATATGCATAACGAGGCGCATGTCGTGTTCAATAAGAAGGACAGTTATGCCGCGTTTGCGAATGGCGTGGATAAGGTCCATGAGTTCGGCGGTTTCGTGTTCGTTCATGCCGCCGGCTGGTTCGTCCAAAATGAGCAATTCCGGATCTGAGGCAAGTGCGCGGGCAATTTCGAGGAGGCGTTGTTTGCCATAGGCGAGACTGCCGGCGCTTTCTGCATACAGATCGTCGATACCTACGAAGGCCAGTTCTTGCATGGCGCGTTCAAAGGCGGCTTTTTCTTCGCGTTGTTGCCAAGGCAGGCGCAGCATGGAGGAGACAACGCCTGCTTGCATACGGCAATGGCGTCCTGCGAGCACGTTTTCCACAGCCTGCATGCGCGGAAAGAGACGAATAGATTGGAATGTACGGGCGATTCCTTTTTTTACGAGAACGTGAGAGGGTACGCCGGTTATACGTTCGTTTTTAAAGTAGATTTCGCCGCTTTCCGGGGTATAGTTGCCGGTGATACAGTTGAACACAGTTGTTTTTCCGGCGCCGTTTGGACCTATGAGCCCCACGATACTGCCGCGTTTTACCTCAAAGCTCACTTCCTGCATGGCGGTGAGCCCTCCAAAGATTTTTGTCACATCAGCAAGGCGCAGCAAACTCATGCTTTACCTCCTTGGCTTGGATTCGTTCCATCTTCGGCAGTGTTTTTTTCAGGTGGCGCCTCCCGCGGCGTTCCGTCTTTGTTAAAAAAGGACAATTTATATTTATAGGGAAGGGGTGGCAAGAGTCCTTGCGGGCGCCAAATCATCATGACCATCATGGCAAGGCCGAAGATGAGCATACGCGCGTTGGAAAATTCCCGCAAAACTTCCGGCAGTCCGATGAATATGAAGGTACTGATAAGCACGCCGAGCTGACTGCCACCGCTCAAGATAACGACGGCGAAAATAACGACGGACTCTGTGAAGGAGAAGGATTCAGGCGTTACGATGGTCATTTTTGCCGCAAAGACATTGCCTGCTGTTCCCGCCCAGCACGCGCCGATAACAAAGGCAATAAGTTTGTATGTTGCGACATTGACGCCGCAACCATTGGCGGCGACATCATCTTCGCGGATGTAGTTCAAAGCGCGTCCGAAGCGTGAGCGTGCAAGCCATGCGAAGAAGAGGACGCTAAGGCCAACACCGCCCCAGACGAAATAGTAGAATTGCGTTGGTGTTACAATGCGCGCCCCAAACAGTTCAGGGCGAGAGATGCCAAAGATACCATTGGAGCCACCGAAAACGCCGCCCACATCGTTGATGAGTGTTAAGCGTACAATTTCCACGATACCGATAGTGACGATGAGTAAGTAGTCACCGCGCAAGTGGATGATAGGCCGCGCCACGATAAGTGCAAACAATCCTGCGGCAATGCCTGCTACAGGCAAGAGGTAGAGTACAGGGATACCGAAGAGCGTATTGAGCACAGCAGTTGTATACGCGCCTATGGCATAAAATGCCGCGTGTCCCATGTGGAAGAGGCCTGCTTGTCCGAGGATGACATTGAGCGAGAGTGCAAGCCATGCATAGAGGCCAATGCTTACCCATACGTCGACCCAGTATCTGTTGGCGACCATGGGGAAACAGACCAAGGCAATAACCAAGACCAGCGAAATGATATGGCGTATGTTCATAATTTATCAGCCACCCTTTCGCCCAAAATTCCCGTGGGGCGTACGATAAGGATACAAATAAGTACGCCGAAGGCGATAACATCCTTCCACGCTGCCGCAATATAGGCTGCACTCATGGCTTCGATGACACCGAGCAATAAGCCGCCAAGCATGGCGCCGGGGATATTGCCAATGCCGCCTAAGATAGCTGCTGTAAAGGCTTTTAAGCCATAGCTCCAGCCCATAACGAAGTCAATTTGTCCGTAATATAAGCCCACCATCATACCTGCTGCGCCGCCAAGGCCAGGTCCAATCATAAAGACTATGGAGATGATGCGGTTGACGTTGATACCCATAAGACGTGCGGCGCCTTGGTCGATGGAGACAGCGCGCATGGCGGCGCCAGTGCGTGTGCGGTGTACAAAGAGATACAGTGCGGACATGAGCGCAAATGATGTCAAAATAACAAGCACACGGATGCCCGGAATTTCCCAAGAGCCGATGCTCAATGTGAAGGTGGGGCGCACTATTTCAGGATAGACAAAGAAGCGTGCGCCATAAATAAGCATAATGGCGTTTTGGAAAAATATGGATGCACCAAGCGCCGACACCACTGCCGACAATCGACTTGCCGTGCGCAGAGGTCTGTACGCCACCCGCTCCAAAAGAAAGCCAATGATAGCCACAAAAACCGCCACCATGACGAATACAAGACCTATCGCCACTTCCACGGGCAGAGCACCGGCAAATCCGGCACTCACGAGGAGCGTGAGGCCGAAATATGCGCCGATGGTGAATAAATCCCCGTGGGCAAAGTTGATAAGTTTCAATATGCCATACACCATGGTGTACCCAAGCGCCACCAGCGCGTAGATACTGCCCACAGCAAGGCCATTGATGAGCTGTTGAAAGAAATCACCCATGAGCACCTTCCTTGTTAGCATAACCATTCAAGGTGAAGACA
>CAYJHT010000306.1:0-3514 GCA_964369615.1 uncultured Desulfovibrionaceae bacterium | reverse complement strand
TTTTAGGAAAAAAAAGCTTTCCCCCCACCCCCCCCTTCAAAAAAACCATCTGTTTGACTAGACAATCGGCGCTCTCAAATGGAATACTTAAAAGCTTTTTATTTAACTTATTCTTTTTTTAAGGATTAGCCTTCAAAGAATCGCTTGTTTAGCTACCTCACAAGCGCGTTTTGAAGTGGAAAGGAGGGCTTGCCCGAAGGGTGCCGAAGGTATACCCCTTAGGCGAGGAACGAGCCTTAGAGATACAGAGAGCAGAGATGGTCTGGGGCGACTCCTTGACAAGAGAATCCTTTTTTTATATGCTACCAAGGTTGAAACGATATAAACATTTTTAGGAGACTTTTATGAACCGCTTTACATGATGCACAAAGGACACACAGGTGGTGTTGTCACGCAGGTTTACATGTGGAGCGAAGGCATAGAAGAAGCGATAAAATATTTTTTGTCTATTGCACGCGTCATACTGAAACCTGCCTCTGAGCAGGATTTTTATTTTAAATCCTCTCTTTTTCACAACATAGTAATGAGGTATGACCATGTTTAAATCAAATCCCTTTGCCACGACTGGCGGCATTCTTTTTGTAGGCCTTTGCATTGGCCTCGTGGCGCTTGTGCTACAAGCCATGGGTAATCCCGGCAATATGGGCGTGTGCGTCGTCTGTTTTGAACGCGATACAGCAGGCGCACTTGGTTTTCATAGAGCAGCCGTAGTGCAGTATCTACGCCCTGAAATTGTGGGACTTATCCTTGGTTCCACCATTGCCGCTCTTTTATTTGGCGATTTCAAATCCCGTGGGGGCTCCTCTCCTGTCATACGCTTTATGCTTGGCGTCGTTGCTGCCATAGGAGCCTTAGTCTTTCTTGGTTGCCCGTGGCGTGCAGTTTTGCGCCTTGCCGGCGGCGACCTCAATGCGCTCGTGGGTATGGCAGGCTTGGCTGTAGGCATCTTGATTGGCGTGCAATTTTTCAAGCATGGCTTCACTCTCGGCAGAGCAGAAAAACAAAGTTCCATCACAGGTTACATATTGCCTCTTGTAGCTTTCACATTTGTCTTATTGCATATTTTCTTTCCGCAAATTACAGGCGAGCCAAAAAATTCCATTATCTTCTATTCTGTCACAGGGCCAGGTGCCATGCACGCCCCCGTGCTTGTTTCCCTTGGCGGCGCCTTAATCGTCGGATTTTTAGCGCAGCGTAGCCGTTTTTGTACCATGGGCGCCATACGCGATTTATTCTTGTTCCGTTATGCGCATCTCTTCCTTGGTGTTGCGGCGATGTTTGTCACTGTATTGTTAGGCAATGCGATTCTTGGCAATATCAATCTCGGATTTGAAAACCAACCCATCGCGCACACGGACGGCGTTTGGAACTTCCTTGGTATGCTCACCGCCGGCTTCGCCTTTGCACTTGCAGGCGCATGCCCCGGACGACAGCTCTTCTTGAGCGGCGAAGGCGACAGTGACGCGGGTATTTTTGCCGTCGGTCTCTTGGTCGGTACCGCCATGGCGCATAACTTTATGACCGCAAGCAGCGGCGCAGGCATCGGCACTTATGGCGCACATGCCACTGTCATAGGCTTTATTTTTTGTTTGATTATTGCTGTAACCCACTGTAAAAAGAGAGCATAAAATGTCTACACCACACAAAATCGATACGCGAGGATTTTCTTGCCCCGAACCTGTTCTTATGGTACACCCCTTTTTGAAAGGGACAGAACCACTCCATGTCCTTGTAGATGCAGAAGCCAGCAAGGAAAATATCACGCGGGCCGCTGAAAATAAAGGCTGGTACGTAGAGCATATACCTACCGAACCAGGCGAACACCGTTTAGAACTCTCTCGAAAGACTAAAGAATAAATGATAAAAAAAATTTTTTCCTTCTTTAAGAAAAAACAATCGGATGCCCCTCCTGCCGCAATGCGGCAGGGCATCCTTGTCTTTTCTCACACGTCCGAAGTCATCCGTGCGGAAAACATCCTGAAAGAACAAGGCTTTAATGTCGAAATAAAGGGTCCTCCCGCAGAATTGCACACAGGTTGCGATATGGTCATCGTCTTTGACCTTATACTTGAACTTACGATCTATAGCATCCTTGAAACCAACGAACTCACCCCCCTCGACATTGTCGCCCTCCACAATACCGCAGGAGTCCTTGAACCCGTAGACCTCTACCATGTGACAGACTATGGCGACTGGTTCATGGTGCGCGCTGCCAATATGAAAATCACACTTGCAAAAGACACGGGCATCATAGTGAATATTTCTGGCGGCGGCTGCCCCGATGTGCCCTATTTGGCATCAAGACTGATTGATACATATATTGATGATGCCGAAGAACCGCGCCTCTACGGCAAAACACTCTGCTCTTATGCGCTTCAAAAAGCTTTTGCTGAGGCAAAACGAATCTACCTAGAATACCAGACGACGGCGAGGCTCCCATGAAAGAAAGTTCCATAACGCAAGATTCCATGAAGGAAGATTCCGTGGCGCAAGATTCCACACCGCACACATCCACAATACACGCCCTCCCCCACAACTGGCTCATCTGCGGTATAGTCCCCGACAGCACCTTTCCCCTCTGCCTCGACACATGGCACCTCGAACGCGACGAATTTCAATCCCTCACCCTGCAAAGCGCCCAAGGTCGCACCCTCCCCATCCAACGCGGCACCACCTCCCTTATCGCCAGCACCCTCGTCGCACTTCAAACGGGCAATACAGAGGCGAACACTCCCTCCCTCCCCTGCCTCCTTGTCGGTGATACAGGCTCAGGCGCAGGCAGCCGCGAACTCTATGCCCAACTCGCAGACAACATCTTAAAAGAACGCACATGGGATGGCATCACCTTTCACTATCTTTTTCCCGATGTTGACGGGCACAATCGCGTCCTCATGGCCTGCGAAACCCTCACTCCCAAACCCTTCCTTATTGCCGACGCCGGCTTTATGTACGTGGCAAAAATGAGTGGATATGCCGACTTCTACGACGTTTTTACACCTGACATAGGAGAAATGGCCTTCCTCGCAGACGAACACGCCCCCCACCCATTCTATACTCGCGGCTTCCTCCTCGCAGACGAAACAGAAATCCCCGCACTCATCGAACGCGCACGCCTTCACAAAAATATAGCTGCACACCTTATCATTAAAGGAAAAACAGACTATATTGTTGACAAAGGCCGCATCATCTCTTGCGTAACAGAGCCGAACGTCCCCAGCATGGAAGCCATAGGCGGCACAGGCGACCTTGTCACAGGCTTCGCCACAGCTGCTATAATTATGCAAAAAGCGCGCATCCATGACATTCCAAACATCCCCAAAGCACTGCATGAAGCCGCTCAAAGCGCACGGCACGTCGCCCTCAAGGCCCACCCCACACCCGCAACGCATGTAGAAGCAATCCTACGCACTGCCCTTGTTGCGCAGCCACAGTCTTAAGTGTTTTGATGTTTATTATGAGTAAAGGCTTTTTTTTAAAAGCACTTGGGGGGAAACTTTTTTTAGGAAAAAAAAGT
>CAYJHT010000305.1:0-3516 GCA_964369615.1 uncultured Desulfovibrionaceae bacterium | reverse complement strand
ATTTTTCCCCAAAAAAGTTTCCCCCCACAAGCTTTTCAGAAAAAATAAACTTAAACTTAAACTTAATACAATAACAAGGAAAACAATGACTCTTCTCTCAGAACGCGTGGCAGGCTATAAGAAAAACTCTTCATGGATTCGTCGTATGTTTGAAGCCGGCGCACAACTCAAAGAACAATACGGCGCAGAAAATGTCTACGACTTTAGCCTTGGCAATCCAGACCTTCCGCCGCCGCCCGCGGTTGCGGAAGGACTGCGCACACTCGCAGAACATGCATCAAAACCATTTTCTATGGGATATATGCCAAATGGCGGCTATCCGTGGGCAAAAGAAAAACTTGCCGCATATGCAAGCAAAGAACAAGGCGTTCCCCTCAGCGCTGCACACGTCCTTCTTAGCTGCGGTGCCGCCGGTGGACTCAATGCCTTTTTCCGCGCTGTCATCAATGCCGGTGAAGAAGTCCTCGGACTTGCACCCTATTTCGTCGAATACGGGTTTTATGCAGAAAATCACGGCGCAAGCTTTAAAGCCGTTGCCACAATGCCAGAAACATTCCGGCCAGATCTTGATGCGCTCGAAGCCGCTATAACAGAAAAAACACGCGTCCTTATCACAAATTCCCCAAATAATCCCACAGGCGTCGTCTATAGCAAGGAAGAAATGCAAGGCATTGTTGACGTGCTACAGCGCTGCTCAAAAAAGTATGGACGACCTATCTGGCTCGTCGCCGACGAACCTTACCGCTTCCTCGCCTTCGACAAGACAAAAGTCCCCTCCGTACTTTCACTGTACCCACACGCCGTCGTTGTCAGCTCTTTCTCAAAAAACCTTTCCCTGCCCGGTGAACGTATTGGCTACGTCCTCATTTCGCCCCTGCTTGAAGAGAATGCCGTAGAACTTATGGACGCTCTCACCCTTACAAACCGCATCCTTGGCTTTGTCAATCCACCAACTGTCGGACAGTACCTGATGGTCGCCGCCATAGATACGCCCGTAGATGTGAGCATCTATGCCGCACGTCGCGCTGCCATGGAAGATGTTTTGCGTAAAACCGGTTATGATTTTTGCACCCCCAAGGGCGCCTTCTATTTCTTCCCAAAAGCACCCGGCGGCGACGACGTTGCCTTCGTGCAAATACTTCTTGAAGAAAAAGTGCTCGCCGTTCCCGGCTCCGGCTTTGGCTGCCCCGGCCACTTCCGACTCGCCTTCTGCGTCGATGAAAGTGTGATTATAAACTCACAACACGCCTTTGCAGCCGCGCGTGCTCGTATTTCGTCATAATGAAAAGATTTTTTTGATAGGCTTCTGTAAGGAAAACTTTTCAAAAAAAATATTTTAGATGACGTGGTATACGCGTACCGTCGCAGAGGCGCTCTCTTGACGGCGCGGGCAAGAAGTGCTAGGAAATTTTCACTATACTACATAAGGAGAGACCGCCATATGTCTCAATCTTCAGAGGCTTTTGCCAAGGGCGTCGAAGTCGTCCTTGAGGTTATCATGTTTGAAAATTGGCTTCGCTTTTACTTTATCAGCGAAAAGCCCCTCACCGACGACGGCTTGTTCTTGGCTATACCGGAACAAGGTATGGAGCGCATAAAGGAACTTTATCCGCACCTTCTCCCCTTGGCAGAGGATATGAATGGCAAAGAATTGACCTTTGAAAGTTCGCGTACAGCAGTGTGTACCTTTGTTGTCACCGAGGTTGATGGCAAGATGATACCGAAGAACATGTCTGACTTGGTATTTGACAGTGTTACTTTCCAAAAGGAAATGCACCTTTTCAATACATGGGTGCAGGCGCACGAAAGCCAACTTGACGAAGGCTTCTTAGATTTTGGCGCGTGGCGCAATTTCTTTTCGCAGTGGCGGGAGACAGAGGCTGTACAAAGCTGGGCGGAGCAAATGACATCGGGCGGTGCTGTTTCCGACGGGGAAGGCGCTGACACGGTTCAGTAGGAGGGCTATTCCGTTCTTAATAGTGCTTGCCAGATACTCTTGAGAGTGTGCCAAAGCATGAGTATTACAGTTGAAGAATGAACTTTTTTTGAAAGGGCTTGTGGGGGGGGAATTTTTTTCCTAAAAACGTTTTCCCCCTAAGAAAAAATCCCCAAGCCCTTTTCAGAAAAAACGAAAATGAACTTTTAGGTGTCCGTACAGAAGCATAAGCCCACCGCGTTTTTATGTGCGTACAAAGACGTTGATATGACCGCACTTTCTCTCCCCTATGTGACTTTTGACAGCCTTGGGCACAGCCTTATGGCGCAGGCATTGAGAGATCTTTTGCCTGCAGCGCCCCTCAATGCCGTGGATGCCACTGCCGGTAATGGATATGACACGCTTTTTCTTGCAAAACAGTTAGCACCACATGGTCAAGTATGGGCCTTTGATGTGCAAAAGGCTGCCCTTGAAGCGACAAAAGCGCGTCTCAGTCAGGCGCGTTTAAGTGCACCTGCGCTTGCTCATGTCACATATGTGAACGAGGGGCACGAGTGCATGGCAGAGAGAGTGAGCGCGCCTGTCCATGCGGTGCTGTTTAACTTAGGCTACTTACCCGGCAGCGATAAAAGGCTGTGTACCCGTGCAAACACAACTATGCAAGCCATTGAGCAAGCCAAGCAGCTTCTTTGTCTTGGCGGTTTTTTATGGGTACATGCTTATACAGGACAGTCGGGCGGACAAGAAGAGTGTGAGGCTATACTCTCCCATATGCAGGCTCTCCCTTATGAGCAGTGGCGTATTTTGCACACGACCTCGCCTAATAAAGTATTGCGTCAAGAGCACGCCTTCTTTGTTCAAAAAAGGAAAATGTCATGTTGAGCTTATTACGCTTTGGCCCCACCATTGTTTTAGTCGCATTGTGTTTGATATTTTATACAGCCATGCATTTTTATGCAAAATCAGCTTTAGAGGGCGTGCACACAGAGGATGCGGTCTACCACATTTTGCAGTTGCGTGTGATATTTAGCCTGTTTTTCTCTCTCCTCTTGGGTTTTCTTGGTGTGAAGATGAGTGGGCATGTGTGGCCTGCCATGCTTGCCCACACGCTTGTGGTGGCGCTTATGTTGCTTATCGATATTCCATGGCAACAGCTCACAACACATTGGGATATTACATTTTTGATACTCGCCCTGATTGCAGGCGTGACAGGCGCTGCCAGCGCTTTGACCTATGGTATTTTTTGGCTATTACATCGCTATCAATTTCGCAGGCCGCCTAAGCGCACGACATAGCAGTCTATATCATGAAAAAACACTACTGCCTTGTCTTTTCTAAAAGTTTATTTTTGTTTTTCTGAAAGGCTTGTGGGGGGAAACTTTTTTTGGGAAAAAAAAATTTTCCCCCCACGGCTCTGCTCTCTGTATCCCTAAGGCTCGTTCCTCTCCTAAGGGCTATGCCTTTGGCCCCCTTCGGGCAGGTCCCCTTCAAAAAAACCATCTGTTTAGCATGTAAAAAGAGCTGGCGAATGATTTTTCTTCAAACGAGCTTTTTGCTTTTGCATGTATACTTTTAGTGAA
>CAYJHT010000304.1:3143-3520 GCA_964369615.1 uncultured Desulfovibrionaceae bacterium | reverse complement strand
AAGAAATCACCCATGAGCACCTTCCTTGTTAGCATAACCATTCAAGGTGAAGACAAGGCCGCCGAGGCAGCGCATGTCAAAAAAAGCCAAGGCTCCAGATTTTATTGAAAAGCATTTGGGGGAAAACTTTTTTTAGAAAAAAAGCTTTCCCCTAAAGGGCACAAATCCCCTAAATGTCCTGTCAAAAAAAACATCTGTGTAAGGAGGCAATAGTCGCTTTTGAATGAAAAATCTAAAAAGCATTTTTAGATAAACACTTAACGCAAATGCAATTTGCTGAAAAAAGGAAAATCATTCGTCAGCTGTTTTTTCGTGTTAAACAGGTGGTTTTTTTGAAGGGGGGGTGTGGGGGGGGGAACTTTTTTTTACTAAAAAAA
>CAYJHT010000304.1:0-3133 GCA_964369615.1 uncultured Desulfovibrionaceae bacterium | reverse complement strand
GGGCGCCCCCCCCCACCTTTTTAAAAAAAAAAACCTCCCCCCCCCCCACAAGTTTTTCAAAAACAACTTTCAGCCTTTACAAGCCACTAGTCGCTCCAGTCGTCATCTTCTTCTACGGGAGCGAAGCCGCGGCGCATAGTGTTTTCTGTGATGACGCGTGGGTCCATGAAGTGGAGGAGGTAGTCTGGGCCACCGGCCTTTGTACCTACGCCGGACATACGCGCACCGCCAAAGGGCTGACGCTCTACGAGCGCACCAGTATTGTTACGGTTCAAATACAAGTTGCCTACGCGGAACTTTTGACGCGCTTTGTCGAGGTTCTTGGGGGAACGGCTGAACACGCCGCCTGTGAGGGCAAAGCGTGTGCTGTTCGCCATATCAATGGCCTCGTCAAAGTCTTTTGCGCGCATAACGGCAAGTACGGGGCCAAAGACCTCTTCTTGAGCGATACGGTGTTCTGGTGTTATGCCGTCCACGATGGTAATGGGTACCCAATAGCCTTCGCCTTCAGGGATGGGGCTTTCGTACAAGAGATTTCCTTCACTCTTGGCGATGGCAGCGTATTCGAGCACATTCTTTTGTGCGGCGGCGTCTGCGACAGCGCCCATGGCGTAGGTGCAATCGTCAGCAGGACCTACGAGCATGGCTTTTGCGCCTTCGACGAGGCGTTCAATGGCTTTGTCGTAGACAGCATCATTGATGATAAGACGCGAACACGCGGAGCATTTTTGTCCTTGGAATGCAAAAGCGGAGTACAGAATATGTGGTACGGCTTCATCCAAATCGGCGTCGTCGTCAACGATGATGGCGTTTTTGCCGCCCATTTCGGAAATGATTTTCTTGACATTTGTTTGTGTGGGGCCAGTTTTTCCGGCCTTTTCCAAGATGCGCAAGCCCACTTCCATGGAGCCTGTGAAGGCGATGCAGCTAATGTCTGGATGTTCTACAAGGTAGTCACCCATGACAGAGCCGCGACCGGGCACAAAGTTGAACACGCCGGCAGGCAAGCCTGCTTCGTGCCAAATTTGTACTAACTGGTGCCCTATGATGCCTGTGATATTCGCAGGCTTATAGATCACAGGGTTGCCGGCTACGATGGCAGCGGACACCATGCCTAGGCTGATAGCAAGGGGGAAGTTCCACGGCGCAATGACAGCGGCAAGACCCTTTGGCTCATAAAGGTAATGGTTCAACTCGCCGGGAGCGTTGCCCATACGGCGCGGCTTTGCAAGGCGTTCCATTTCGCGTGCATAGTATTCTAAGAAGTCGATAGCTTCTGCAACGTCTGCTTGTGCTTGATCCCATTGTTTGCCTACTTCGAGAACTTGCCATGCGGACAATTCGAACACGCGACGGCGTGCAATGGCAGCTGCTTTCACAAGATAAGCAGCACGCTCAACGGGGGGCGTGTCGCGCCATGCAGGGAAGGCTTCTTTTGCCGCAGCGATAGCGAGATCTACTTCGGCGATACCACCTTGGCACACATGACCCAAGATTTCAGAAGGCTTTGCAGGGTTCACTGTGGGGATTTTATCGGCAAGTTCCACATCCTTTCCGTTAATATAGAGAGGATAGGTTTTGCCAAGTTCGTTTGCGCGAATGCGTGCAATTTCACTTGGGAAGATTGCGCGATGATCTGCGCGGGTAAAGTCCGCCATAGGCTCGTTGACAAAGGGGCCAAAGCCGGCCACTGCCGCAGGGGCTTTACGCTCTTTTTCGCGCTCAGCTCTTTCGCGGTCGGCTGTTGCGTGTGGATCTTCCAGGAGCTTTTCAAGACTGGCTTCTTCTACAAAGCTTTGACGTAAGAAGGATTCGTTTGCGGTATTTTCCAAGAGGCGACGCACCAAGTAGCCCATGCCGGGCACCATGTCGCCGTAGGGGCAATACAAGCGCACGCGCCCTGCAACTTTCAAAATGCCGCGACGCACTGGTTCTGCCATGCCGTAGAGCACCTGAAATTCATAGCGCGAGTCGTCAACATTCAGTTCTTTCGCAATTTCCATAACGGCTGCAATGGTACGAACGTTGTGTGAGGCGCAGGCGAAGTGACAGATATCACTATTTTTTAAGACTGTATAGGAGATACGTTCATAGCACGCGTCGCTGTCGGCCTTGATGGTCCATACGGGAATTTCCCAGCCCATTTGCTTGGCCTTTACCACTTCATAATCCCAATAAGCGCCCTTCACGAGGCGGATGGAAATGGGTGTTTCGTTTTTACGCGCCCATGCGATAAGCTCGTCCGTATCCTTTTCTGCGTCTTTCAGATAGGCTTGCAGTACGATACCAATGTGCGGATAGTCTTTATACTCAAGCTTTAAGCGACGATATACTTCAAGAGTAATGTCCTTGTGCTTGTAAGATTCCATGTCGATGCAGAAGAAAGCGTTCATTTCCACAGCGCGCTTGCATATGCGACGCGCCTGCTCCAAAATGCCGACAACGGAGCCTTCAAAATCTTGTGGATTTGCAAGGCAGAAGGTGGCAGTAGGTTTGATAGCCACGTTGATCTTTGGCGCATGACCCCAATCATCACCCTTGCCGGATACGCCGAGGGCATCCCAACTTGCATGCTCTTTTGCAAGGGCATCGAGCAATTCAATATAGGTACCGACATATTCTTCGGCTTCCTTGTGGGAAAGCGTGGCTTCGCCGAGCACGTCAACAACGGCGGCAAAACCTTCTTTGCGCAACTTCTTCATGTTTTTGATGGCATCGGTGGTATTTTCGCCTACGATAAATTGCTCTGCCATGCCTTCGATGTTCTTTGCGATGAACTTATTGAGCATGTTGCCACCAAGAGAACCAAGCATGCCCGCAGCCTTGGCACCGGCGGCCAAGAAGGGAGGCATGTCTTTTTCTTCACCAAAGTATTCTCTGATGTGGTCTGTCAAAAGTTTGGGGGTTGTTAAAGAAGGGAATGCATCCACGAAGCGAAACGCCTGCACTTTAAAGTGCTCATTGCGCATACTCCAATCCATAACCTTACCCATCCATGCCGCCTTGTTAAAAAGCGAAGGCTTTTCACCGGAAATGCTGGAAAACATTTCCTTACCACGTTGAATGGTCTTTGCATTAGTGCTTTCTTGCATTGTATCTCCTTAAAATGACAAAAAAACGAATTTTGACCAAG
>CAYJHT010000303.1:0-3533 GCA_964369615.1 uncultured Desulfovibrionaceae bacterium | reverse complement strand
ATACGAGGGAAAATAAACACGGCATTCTAATTTTGTTTTTTTGAAAGGGGTTTGGGGGAAAGCTTTTTTTCCTAAAAAAAGCTTTCCCCCCAAGAAAAAAACTTAAAAAAATAAAAAAGCTTTCCTCCAAACCCCTTTCAAAAAAAACAAATCGGAATGAGGTGGAGAATTGTCGTATCGCGCTTTTTATGACCACGTATCTAAGATGCCGCACTGGGCAAGTGCTGCGTAAAGGACAATGCCCGCCGATGTGGATAAATTCAAGCATCGCTGATTAGGTACCATGGGAATACGCACGCGCGCGTGTCCTTGCTGGAGTATTTCTTCCGGCAAGCCGCGTGTTTCAGGACCAAAGACAAGAGCGTCATGGGGATGAAATGAAAAATTCTGCATGGGCGTTGCGCCTCGCGCCGAGGTCATAACAAGACGTGAATGCGTACCAATGGCCTCCATATAGCAAGAAAAATTCTTCCATACGTGGACGGAGACATGTAGCCAATAATCAAGACCTGCGCGCTTGAGGCGTTTTTCATCAATGGAAAAGCCGAGTGGTTCAATGAGGTGCAAACTGATTCCGGTCACTGCACAAAGGCGTACAATGTTTCCTGTGTTTTCGGGTATTTCAGGCTCAAATAAGACGATATGCATAGTATTCCTTTATGGTGTTGCCGTCACACCGCGACTTACATAGGCCACACCGCGTTCTACATCTTTGCGAAAATCTGCCAATGGGTCGATGGGGGGATTGTTTTGAGGCGTATTTCCGCGCGCATAGACGTGGGAACCAATGCCGACACGTGGAATGAGGAAGGGGTCCATCATAAGCTTGCCGTCGTAGATACATTGGGGCACTTCGTTGTAATGAGCTTCGCCGACACCGGGATAGGTGAGTACACCGCCTAAAAAGTGCGCATTGCGCAAAGCAAGCATGCCTTTGTCGGAAGGTTTGCCGCCAAAGGGATAGGCCATAATACGGGCGATGCGTTCGAGCATGCCAAGGCGTTGAAAATCCTGCATTTGCTCTTCGATAATCGTTTTTACATGTGCTTCTGTACGCCCTGCAAGACCGATATGCCAGCGGGTGCCGTATCCAAATTCAATGCCGGGCATGACAGTGAGCACGTCGGCAATGTCTTTAAGGGGCATAATTGAGCCAAAGTAGGAGCTTTCGCGCGTGGCTTTGCGCGAGCCGACGCTGAGGAAAAATGTTGCGCGTGGTAAAAAGCCGTTGGCGTGGGCAGAGTCGCCTAAAACTTCTACAAACGAGCGTGCGTTGTGCAAGGGGCCGACGTCTGTGCCCTTGGGATTTGTCATTTGAGAAAAAACGATACTGGCATGCGCGCCGTCTGCCGTGATACCCAGAGGCTTAAAACCTTTCGGGACGACGCTGTCTACGCGATTTAAAATAATATCACTCATGTTCACAGGGCGATAGCCTTGTTGCCATGCGTAGTTCAGCACTTGTAACAATGCTTGAGAGGAAATATCTTCTGGAAAGCGCGGCGACTCATCCACTTTATAAAACATGAGGATGGGGATGGAGGGGATATGATCAACGTAGCGCTCTTGGGGCAGTGTATTTAAGGGCATGCCGGCGGTCTGTGCTGTGGCTGTGGTGCTCAAGAAGGGAAGGAGCGCAAGAGCGCGTAAAAAGTCGCGGCGCTGCATACTTATTTCTTCTTTGAGTCGTCGTCTTCTGCGTCAGTGCCTGCGAACATGTATGCGCGTTTTAATATCCACGGCACAAGGGGGGCTACAGCAATCAAAATGGCGTACAAGGGCCATTTGTATCCGCTCTCCATGCGCAAAAACCAAGCAAAGCCCACTAAGAGAACAAGGAGAAAGGCCACAATGAGAAGGCGAACGGGGCTTTGTTCTATGGAGTTTTTGACCTCTCGCCACAAAGACATTTTAGACTTACAATGGGGACAGATTTTCTGTGTTGCAGAAAGGGCTTGTTGGCAGGAAGGACATCGGAGCAAGGACATATTCACCTCATTTGATGACAGGGGTTTGAGTCGTATAAAGAAAGGCTTGCTTCATACGCACGATGCGTCGCCATGAATGGCGTAACCTCTCTACAGAGATACGCCCATTTCGCACAGAAGACAAGAGTGTCGCATACACTTTTGCCGCCATAGTCGCTTGGCCTGTGATTTCCTTAGTTTGTACTTGTGCGCCGAGCATATTGCCCATATTTCCCGGTAAATGCTTTAAGAGTTCTTGTTGTAAAAGGGCTTTCATATCAGCACTGCCGCCGTTTAACACATTTTCTTGAAAAAGCGAAAGAGGGCTTTGGGCATTGGGTGCTGCTTGCGTAAAGGGTTCTGTCACGAGGAGGATATCGGCGCCTGCCAGTACGGCTTGAACGGCGCTTTCTTCCAAACTGTAAAAAGGCTGCATGGCGCGTAAGTCTTGTGTTACCACGAGGCCGTCAAAGCCGAGTTGTCCGCGTAAAATACTTGCAATGAGCGTACGTGATAAAGGCGCCGGATGTAGGGGGTCAATAGAGCGAACATAGGCAAGTGCCGGCTGTACTGCGCCTGCCCATCCTTGGCGAAGTGCTGTTGCATAGGGCAGCATTTCGACATTCTGCCATGTTCGCCCCACATCTGGCAAGGCGTCCAAGATGTTCGGCGTATTTGTATTGCTCGTACTGGTATGAAAACCGCGTACAAAACTGCCTGTTCCCGGATAGTTGCGCAGGCATGGAATAATTCGCGCGGCGGCAAAACCGCGACCTGTTGCTGCTACATGCTGTGCCACAAGTGCGGGGTCTGCGCCAAAGGAGCGAAAGCGCTTGCCTATATCTTCACTTAAGGGGTTAATGTTGACGTCACCTGCTGGTCCGAAGGCAAAATTGATACCGACGCCGGCCATTTCTAAAGCATTACGTCGTGCGGCAATTTCTGTTTCTTCTACTCGTCCGCGTCCTAGGTGTGCGGCGGCGGCGAGGCCTTCAAAGCCAAGTTCAGGGCGTAGGCTTTGTTCAAGGCCTCCTTCTTGGATGACAGCGACAAAGAGTGGTATGCCTGTAGTGCTCTCTGACGCTGTTCTTTGTAATGTTGACGTGAGTTGTCGTGTTTGCGCGGCAGAGGTCATATTGCCTTGGCTAAGAGCCGGGCTTGTGTGACTGTCTTCTTTCACAAGTGCGACTGGTTGTAAAAAGACGCCACCGACTTTTCCTTGGCGAACGAGTTGAATAATGGATGTTCCTTCTGCGTTTTGTGGCATGCTTGTGTCAAGTTCTGTACCGGCAAAGCCTGCCATAATCATTTGACCAACCATGACTTCAATAGTGGGATATG
This sequence comes from uncultured Desulfovibrionaceae bacterium, assembly GCA_964369615.1. Classification (GTDB taxonomy): domain Bacteria; phylum Desulfobacterota; class Desulfovibrionia; order Desulfovibrionales; family Desulfovibrionaceae; genus CAYJAD01. The sequence goes on along the minus strand of CAYJHT010000303.1, from coordinate 225 downwards.
CGGGGATCGTTTTTTGTGGCTTTTGTTCTTGTATTGGCGCAGCGGGATTTTCAAACATGGGAGAAGGCGGTGCTGCGATACCTTGGGTGCTGCTTTGGGTGTTGTTGCCACCACTGCCTTGCGGCATTGTGAGCGGCAATTGTGTGTGCGGTGTGACGGAGTGGGGGAGGGAGGAGGGGAGGGAATGTGCTGGCGTTTGCCCTTGATATTGTTGTTGTTCTTGTG
>CAYJHT010000302.1:0-3541 GCA_964369615.1 uncultured Desulfovibrionaceae bacterium | reverse complement strand
GCCCTTCAGGGTGAAACTTTTTTTTCCCAAAAAAAGTTTTCCCCCAAGAAGAAAAGAAGTTTTCCCCAAACCCCTTTCAAAAAAATCTTTTAGACTTTACAAGGCACTAGTTGTATATATTTATTACCTTTTTCAAATATCTCCTTTGCAGTGCCCATACAGTCATTCACATCTTTTATCTTACATGGGTCAAGCAACAATCTTGACCTTGATTGACACCAAAAAAAAATTGGGTAGTTACATGACCTGTAACTACCCAATCTTATCAAAAAATATGGTCGGAACGAGAGGATTCGAACCTCCGGCATCCTGGTCCCAAACCAGGCGCGCTACCAAACTGCGCCACGTTCCGCCAAGAGTGCTTATAGAGGAAAACGAAACGGCAGGCAAGCAAAAAATACGATTTTCTCAATTTTTTTTTACCTGCCTGATTCTATAGCCTTTTCAAGGAGGACATATCGTTATTCAGCCACATCCTCTTCGTCAACAATCCAAGCTTGCAAAGCATCCACAATCTTTTTAGCCTGCTCCTTGTTGGAGATATTGAACTTTGACTGCATACGAAATTCACCGCCAGTCTTTTTATAGCGACGAATAACATACTTATCCGGGCCGTAACTGTCAGTGTCATTTTTCCATTCCTGAAAACGAAAGATAATGGTTGTCCATGCACCACGGGTTAAAATGACTTTGTCCAGCTCTTGCACCACAACCTGGCCATTTTCCTCATAATTCACTGTCAATTCATCAATGGTCGCATTAGCAACGTTACTCATGTGTCCTCACTCACTTTATAAAGCATTATACAAAAGAAGACCTCATAAAATGAGGCCGTTAAAATTTCTTACAAAAGGACTGCAAAAGGGGACGATGCGCAAAAGGCAAAGAAAACATACTATGGACGCATTCAGACCCAAGTGCAAAAAATCCCTATGTCGCTTGTGACACAAGCGCTCCCTTGACATCTTCTGGAAGATCAGCTTTTTTCGGCTCAAACGTACTTCCACCAAAACTCACACTCAATCTTTCTGATCTCAATTTATTCGCGGCTACAGCGCCCATATTGACATCAGATATAGAGAGGCTTAAATCTTTGATGATGCGCGTGCTTACCCTTTGTGCCACAATTTCTACGCCTCGAATAGGTTGTTGTTCATGTAAGTCAGCCATAAGATACCTCCTCCCTAAAAAAGTTGCTCCACGCTACGATATTTTTTCACGTATTGCAAGTTCTGAAAAGGTTTTTTTTCGACTGCCTAAAAAGAACACCCTCAAAGGAGCAAAACAAAGCTTAAAGTCTTAAAGAATGGCAGAGCTTGCCCTATTCGCAGCGCTGCGCAACATACACTCCATAGCCATAAAACTCATGGAATCGCGCGTATAATGCCGCCTCCTCTCGCTGCTCCTCAACTAATGCACGCGCCATATCATTTCTTGCGTGACGTGCGAGAAATGCCTCTTGGATACGCGCTTGGGGTGCATAATAATTCTCAGTCCAACATGCTGGCGCAAGAGGAAAATACCCCTTGACCATGTAGCCTTGCGCCTCAAGCTGACGAATTTTTCCGGCAGCACTGTCAATCTCTGGATAAATATTGTCCCAATACGATTGAAGCTCTTGGGGGCGCTTGTGGGTAAGCCACGTAATTTCAGACAGCACAAGCAAGCCTTTCTCTTTTAAAAGCGGGCGCCACGCAGCTATACCGGCCTCAAAACCAATGTTATAAATGGCACCCTCCGACCATATCATATGGAAGGAGTCCGGCGCAAAAGCATGCGTTGCCATATTCGCATGCAAGGTGCTTACGCGCGGTGCAATATCAGCGGCATCCTCATGCATGCTTATATCACTTTCCAAACGACGCAAAAATGCTTCCAAAAAATCCACAGCAAGTATATGCGCATGAGGTAAAGCTTTTGCAAGTACGCGTGTCGCGGCACCGGTTCCACAGCCCATGTCCACAATACGGAGCTTATCCCCGTGAATGTGCTGGCAGTCGCTCAATTCCAAGGCGCGTAAGGTTGCGGCATCACTGCCGGGTCCTTGGCGTGAAATACTGCCATAATAATCTGTAAGTAATGTAAAATCCATGCGCCAAACATGCCACACTGTGCGACGCTTTGCAAAAGATTTTTTTGGCACATCAGAAAAATACTTTGACAGTGGCCTGTCCCTGCGGCATGCTCTCTTCGGTATTTTGATTTTATTGCATATAAGCCGCGAACCTTCCCTAATTATAAGGTCGTAAGCCGTCCTATAAACGACACAGTGTCAAGGAGAAAAGCATGTCCCATCATAAAGTACAAAAAACTATCGCAGAAATAAATGCCCGCATAAAATCGGGTAAGGCTGTTGTGCTCAATGCGGCCGAAATGAGCGAAACCGTCAAACGCATCGGCAAGGAACAAGCTGCCAAGGAAGTGGACGTCGTAACCACGGGTACTTTTTCGCCCATGTGTTCCTCCGGCGTCCTCTTTAATATCGGACAACCAGAACCACCAGCCATGCGCAGCAACCGTTTTTGGCTCAATAATGTTCCCTGTTATGGCGGTATTGCCGCAGCAGACGGCTATATCGGCGCCACGGAATTATCCGAAAACGACACGCTCAACGACCCTTATCCCGGCACATTTCCCTATGGCGGTGCGCATGTCATAGAGGACCTTGTGGCAGGAAAAGAACTGAACCTACGTGCTGAATCCTATGGCACAGACTGCTACCCAAGGCGAACGCTTGAACGCGTCATAACTCTTAAAGACCTGCCCTTTGCAGAACTCTTTAACCCAAGAAATTGCTATCAAAACTATAACGGCGCCGTCAACATGACAAGCCGTATCATATACACCTACATGGGCCCATTACGCCCAAATATGTACAATCTCAACTACGCAACAGCAGGGCATTTGTCCCCGCTCTTTAATGACCCATATTTTCGCACCATAGGACTTGGAACGCGTATTTTCCTTGCAGGAGGCGTCGGGTATGTCATAGGCGCAGGCACACAACACGTCCCAAATCCCCAACGCACAGAGCGCGGCCTTCCCTTAAGCGCCTCAGGAACACTCATGCTCAAAGGCAATCTTAAAAATATGCAGGCAAAGTACTTGCGCGGCCTCTCCTTCCTCGGATATGGGTGCACGCTCTCCGTCGGCGTAGGCATTCCAATCCCTATACTTAATGAAGAAATTGCATGGTTCACAGGCGTTGACAATGACGATATCCTCATGCCGATTAAGGACTATGGACATGATTATCCAAACGGCATCCCTCGCGTCCTTGCCCATATACCCTTTAATGAACTTATGAACGGCGAAATAGACCTCCTTGGCAAAAAAGTAAAAACCGTCCCCATGACAAGCTACAGCACCTCGCTAGAAATTGCCGATACACTCAAAGCATGGATTCAAAAAGGCGACTTCCTTTTGACAGAACCCGTTGAAGCTATTGAAGCACACTAGAGCCTTGTAAAATCTCAAAACTGTTTTTCTTTTTCTTTTTTGCGGGGGGAGGGAAACTTTTGCTAGCGCCAAAAAGTTTCCC
>CAYJHT010000301.1:0-3543 GCA_964369615.1 uncultured Desulfovibrionaceae bacterium | reverse complement strand
AAGCTTTTTTTTTCCCAAAAAAAAGTTCCCCCCCAAGTGCTATGAATCATCTAAAGCCCGTCAAAAATATTGACAAACTCATGCCATCTTTATTATTATCATTTCTTTTCATATGGGCACAGTGCGCTGAGGCGCGATATTTTTCGTCCATATTATAAGGAGTAAACTATGTCCCAACAAGGTCCCTTCCCCGGCGCACCTACAGCGCCACAACAAATACCACCGCAGGCAGGGCAAATCCTCAATGAATTGCAGGCAGAAGTTTCTACAGAGGCTGCACCACTCTTGCAGTTTCTTATGAAGCATGCCGTGAATATCATGTGTACGCTTGGTCTTTTTGTTATCGTGCTTGTGGGGCTTGGTGCCTATAATTATTACGATGATAAGGCAAATGCTGAGGCGCAACAGAAATTGAGCAGTATTATGCTCTCCACAGAAGGCCAAACACGCATTGACCAATTGCAAGCATTCCTCCCTACAGCGCCTGACTCCATACACACAGCTGTACTTCTCGATTTAGCAGAAAGTTATATGGAAATAGAGGCTTATAGCGAAGCCGCAGTGCAGTTTGGCACCGTTAATGCACGGCTCAGCGAGGAAGACCCAAAAGGCGCTATGGCTGTTATGAGCGCGCTTAATCAAGGGCAAGCACTCTTGCTCGCCAAAAAGCCCGCAGAAGCCTTGGCAGTGCTGGAAAAACTTTTGCCCCTTGTGCCTGAAGGTTATGCCTCAGTCGTACAGCAACCCTTGGCAGAAGCTGCTCTTCAAAGCGGAGACGTCGCAAAAGCGCAAAAAATCTTTGAAGATATGGCCGCAAACATTACACCCTCAGAAGGCGCGTACTATATCTATAGAGCAAAACACGCCCAAAACTATGCGCAAAAAAATACTACAAGCCCAATAAATGAGACAAATTAACAGTCTTAAGGAGAATATATGAGTCATCCTCTGCTGGAAGAGAGCGCAGGCGCAACCCATTTGCTCTTGGGAAATGAGGCCATTGTTCGCGGTGCCCTCGAAGCCGGCGTCAACGTTGTCACTTGTTACCCGGGCACACCGTCCTCAGAAGTGCCCGACACTTTCCATAAGCTTGGCGCCAAAGATCGCTACCTCATGGAATATTCCGTCAACGAAAAAGTGGCTTATGAAGTCGGCGCAGGCGCCGCCCTTGCAGGCGCACTTACTCTTGTGACCATGAAGCACGTAGGCGTCAATGTCGCCGCAGACCCACTTCTTACAACCACTTACACAGGTCTGCCTGGCGGGCTTCTCCTTCTTTCTGCCGATGATCCGGGTTGTCATTCCAGTCAAAACGAACAAGACAATCGTCATTATGCGCGTTTTGCAGGTATGCCTTGCTTTGAGCCTGCCACTGCCAAGGAAGCGAGAAATATGACGCGCGACGGTTTGCTTCTAGCACGCGATATGGAGCAACCCGTTCTTCTGCGTACTACGACACGTCTCAGCCATCAACGCGGCCCCGTGACCCTTGGCCCACTTCCAAAACCGGCACAAATAAAGACATTTGAGCGTTGCCCGCAACGATTTGTGCCTGTGCCGGCAGTTGCGCGTATGCGGCATATTGCTCTTGAAAATGCCTTAGAAGCTGCTAAGGAAACAGCCGAAGAATATTGCAAAAAACATACTGTAGACAATGCGCGACTGGGCATCGTCGCCAGCGGCATTGCACGCGCATATATGCATGATGCCCTCTTTGCAGGTGATTTTGCAGGGCAAGTAGATATTTTGGAACTTGGCATGACATGGCCTCTTCCGCAAAAAGCACTTACAGAATTTTTACAAAATCATGACCTCGTACTTGTTCTGGAAGAAGGCGCTATACTTCTTGAAAACGACTTGCGCGCCCTCGCACATAAATTCAATATAGAGGTGCGCATCGAAGGTAAGAACGACATTCTCACCGTGCAAGGTGAATATGACACCGCCCTTGTGACTCGTCGCATTGCCGGACTTTTAAGTGAAGGCATCGATGCCGCCGACCTTGCAGTCGCACCGCAAACAAATCCCGCAAACGCGAATGCAAACGCAAAACCGCAAGCACTTCCTAACAGGCCGCCAAACCTATGTCCGGGCTGCTCTCACCGTTCCGTTTATTACGCAGTGCGTGAAGTCTATGGCGATGATGCAAATTATTCTAGTGATATAGGATGCTATACTCTTGGCCTCCTGCCCCCATTGCGCATGGCAGACTTCCTTGTGTGTATGGGCTCGTCTATCTCTGCAGGTTGCGGTTTTGCGGCAGTCTCTGACAAGCCTGTTGTCGCCTTTATTGGTGATTCTACATTTTTCCACACCGGCCTTACAGGGCTTGCCAACGCCGTTTTTAACAAGCATGACGTTCTGCTCGTCATCCTTGATAATGGCACCACTGCTATGACAGGGCATCAGCCAAATCCGGGCATGTTGCAGGATGTGCTTGGCACAGACGCACTGCACCTTGATATTGAGGCTATCGTTCGCGGCATGGGCGTCAAGCATATCCGCACCGTCAAGGCTTACAATGTACGCGCCACCACAAAGGCATTGAAAGAGCTTAAGGCGGAAAGTGGCGTGCGTGTCCTCATTGCTGAAGAGCCATGTGTCCTTTATGCTCGTCGTGCGCTGAAAAAGTCTGTCAAGCAAGTAGCCTATGTGGCAGAGCAAAATGACGCCGCAACCTTGTGCGTTGAAAAACTGGCATGTCCGGCCTTTGTACGTCGGGACGACAAAATTGCTGTGGACCCAACCCTCTGTGTGGGATGCATGGTGTGTCTGCAAGTGGCTCCCACAGCCTTTAAAGCACAGCGTAAGGAGGCCTAATCATGCGCAATGAACAACGTATGCGAATCTATATGACAGGCGTCGGCGGTCAAGGCACCTTGACAGCTACAACACTCTTGGCACGCGTCGCCTTGCAGCAAGGTCTCACCGTCGTTGCGGGGGAGGTTCATGGTATGGCGCAGCGCGGCGGTGTTGTGGAGTCGGTTGTCTTGCTTGGCGGCTGGCTTTCGTCCAAGCTTGGGCATGGCGAGGCAGATATCCTTCTTGGTTTTGAGCCACTTGAAACACTACGCGCACTTCCGTATCTTGCACCACACGGTAAAATCTTTAGCAGTACAGACCCACTGCCACCTGTAAACGTCTGCCTCGGCAAGGAAGACTATCCAACTCTTGAGAGCATAGAAGAAAGCATCCGCAAAGCCTGTCCTGAAGCCCTCTTCCTTCCCTGTCGCACGCTCGGACAAGAAGCAGGTTCTATTCAAAGTGGCAATACTGTTTTGCTCGGCGCTCTGTGCGCAAGCGGTCTTCTGCCCATAGGCAACAGCCCACAAGATGCCATTGAGGCAATGGAAAAAGGCATTCGAACATTCTTACCAGCAAAAATTCAAGATGCCAACCTCAAAGCCCTTCAGCTCGGTGTGGCGGCTGTTAAGTAATATAGTGGTGTTTTGATTTTTTGGGTTTTAGTTTTTTTTATTTTTTTTGGGGGAAAACTTTTTTTTGGAAAAAAAAGTTTTGCCCCCAACCCCCGTGTATAGACCC
>CAYJHT010000300.1:0-3594 GCA_964369615.1 uncultured Desulfovibrionaceae bacterium | reverse complement strand
AGCCTTTGCCATGTATGATGAGCGAAAAGGCATGATGCAAGCCTATGCAGATTATTGGGATAATCTGTAAGTGTAGAAGGTACAAAGTGTACAAGCGTATGAAGTGTACAAAGTGTACAGAGTAGCCCCACAATAAAAAGTTTTGGGGCTATTTTATTTGCACCCCCTCCAAAAAAAATATACAAAAAATGGGGGCAAGCCCCCCTTTAACCCCCCAAAGGCAGTGGTTTAGTAAAATTAGGTAAGGCAAACAAAAGCTAGGGGGTTCCACCCCCTAAGCTGTCACCCCTGAAATGGTTTAGGAAAATAAGGGAAAAAAATAAATAGATCAGACTAACAAAAAACATTATTAACCATTTATAAGGAGTATATACTATGTCCTACAAACAAGGCACAACCGCCAACCCCACCCAGCGCAGCACCCCCGACTACGGAATGCAAAACGCCGTAGCAGGGCTTGAAGCAGAAGTCGGCAAAAGTCGCATCGACCAACATTATGCAGAACTCGAAAGCCAAAAGTCAGCCACAGAAATGGCCGCCAGACTCAAACGCCAGGCAAATCAACATGACGCCGATGACGCCACCACAAACAGGCGCATTGACGCACTCATAGACAGAATCGACCATCTTGAAAATGTGGTAGACTTCTATCAAAAAAAGCACGGCAAAGAAATTGAAATTCTCCAAGACGGCGAAAAGGGTCTTGAGCGCGTTGTGGCAATTCTCCAAGACAGCGTTCAAGGCGTCATCGGCAACACGAAGGACACAGCAAAACTTTTGACAGATACACTTTTTCCATGCGTGATTTGCGTTTGATGTACTCCATGTTCACTGGAAAGTTCTGCAAGAGTTCTGTCGCCCGTCAAGGTCGCCAATGCGACCTTTGCCTTAAACGCTGCTGTGTGTTTTTTCCTTACTGCCATTGTCGTCTCATTGTGTGAACACACTCTAACACACTTGTCCGATTTTTGGGGAGTAGCTCTGATGAGTAGCTTGTGAAAAATGCAGGCTAACGGTAGTTAAATGGCAAAACCGCCTTCACAAGCGCAAGACCTTCATACGCTTCTGTGAGTAATAGTGCTATTTTTCCTTTGATGCTGGGCATTTTTTGCGCAAGGTCGTGTAAGTATATCCGAACGTTTTCATCCCTACTCCTCAATTCACGAGAAGCAATACCTAGGGTAATGCCGACCATGTCAAGTCGTGCGCCATCATATGAAGGCCAGCAATCGCCAAAAACAGTATGCATCAAGTCGGCTTTTTCCTTCTGCATATCTTTAGGCAGCAAGCACCACCGATACCATTGAATCAGGTGCCACGGATATCCCTGCCCCATACCCTCGCCTTTCACACACCAAGAAGGCAGCCCCTCACGATAGGCGTCTTGTTCCGCCAAACTTCCGTGATCAACCAAGTAACGCACAAGCGTGTAGTGCCTATAAGGCCAGCCGGATGTGCCATGACTGGCATATCTATGGCATGCCGCAAGAACAGTTTCGCCTAAAGCATTTTCAAGCCTTTGTACGCGTTCACTCGAGGACATCTCTGGCATATCCATAGCCACAATGGCGGCATACATGAGCACAGTGGCACAGAAGCGGCTTTCTCGTGCATCATTCTTCCCGATATGTTCAATAAGTTTCCATACCGCGTCAAAATACTGCAAAGCTCTCGAAAGTTTGCCCTCAAAAGCGGCATATTGCCCAAGATAGGTAAGGATATTGGCGTCCCATACTGTGGAACCGACACTGCCACCGTTAGCAGAAGGATCCCATGGCGCAAGACAGCGGTACGCGCTGGCAAAGTCAAGGGCATTGGCATAGCATTTCGCAGTATTCAACGCTTTACTACGTGCTTGTGTCATACGCTGTAATAATTCACTCAAGTCATCCACACGAGACACAACGTTGGTTTGCTGATTGTTTTCAAGAGGTTTAGGTAAATTCCGCAGAAACTGCATGTTTTTTGGAAGATTTGCTGCCTGCCCCATTTGGAAAAGCCATGTACACTGCCGCTCAAGAATATCGCAATCATGTTGCGGATTCTTCATATAAGCCACTGTGGCTCCAATATAGGAGCGGCACAAACTTGCGTCCTTCATTGCACGCTCGCGCAATAAAAATAGAGCCTTATCTGTGATACTGTCGCATTGTAGCTCTTCGTGCATCAGCCTGTGCCAGTCCTTAATAGAGAATGTTTTGCCCGTAAATACCCGTTCCCACAAGGGCAAAATCTCTGCTATATTAGATAAGTAGCATGTTCCTTTGAGGCCGCTTTGTGTCAAGGTATTTTGGATTTCGGGTGAGGGTCGACCCCACATATAGGCTGCCACATCTGCCCAGCCTATGTGTTCTGTCCCCTTACTGACAAATTGCATATCCGTAATTTTAATACGCGAGCTTCGTGCAGGATCTTCTTTCTCGAGCTGGATTTCAAAAAATGTTTTCGAAAGGGCAGTGTCCTTCTGTGCGCCATACTCGCCACAATTTTCGATACACACGCGCAACTCCACTGACCCGTTTTTAGGTAAGGGCAACAAACGCCATACCCACGTGATAAGCGCTTGCACAGAACGAATCCATTTTTTATCCGTCATAGGGGGCAAATCTTTTTGCCTTAAGCCCAAGATACCGCACTTACAAGTCAGTAATTCGTTGAATAGCTTCAAGCCCTCACTGATGGAGTTTGACGCACAATGCGCGGCCTTTTCCAAGGTGCGCAAGAAGGTGTTTTGTGGCAAAAGTACCCCCACGACCCTGAGATTATCCCTTTGACCCGTTTCGTCAATATAGAGCGTCCATGCGGCTTCCGGAGCAAGGCACTGGATGCGATGGTCTTGTGTCATGGGCACGATGAATGCGTGCCTTCCTAGACATGTGGCAAGGAGTTCGCTGGCGCTTTCTTTCTCACTCTGCACATGACCGCCATAATACTTTTCAACACGACGTGTATATTTCTGCACACTTCCCTGACTATACTTAGAAGCCAAGTATTCGCGATGACTTTGACTGAAAGCATGAACTTGCTCCACAAAGTGCTCCATAAACCATGGATGATGCTGCCTAACTTCTCTCCAAAAAGTCAGAACTTGCTCATCGATCGGCGTATGTTCTTTTAGCAGTTTTTTTAATCTATTTGAGCTGTTAGTATGCGTTTCCGCGCGGCGTTCGATTTTTTTTATATCTTCCTGTATAGCTGTGGCGGGAACATACTGTGTGCATAGATTGAGCATGCTCCGTGCATCTTCTTCCATCTTCGCCGATTGTCGAATTCTCCCATCGTAAAGCCGTTTAAGTGCAGTGTCATAGGCTTTGCTAATGGCAGAATCATGATTTTGAACCTGTTCTGCCACAGGAAGCTTGGCTGTGCCTTCCTGTGCTCTGGATGTAAGACGCTTTGCAAGCCAACGCTCTGCCGCAGTGCGCCCCACATCTTCCACCCGTGCATGCAAGGCATCAAGGCGTTCTGCAAGATTTTGGATGTCACCAGCTAAAGTACGCATCTCCTTCTGAACATTTTTATGAGTGACAAAAGCGCCAAGATCCTTTTCAAGTGTCTCTTCGGCCTCCTTAAAATCCTGCAATATTTTTGTGA
>CAYJHT010000299.1:0-3599 GCA_964369615.1 uncultured Desulfovibrionaceae bacterium | reverse complement strand
GAAAAAAAAGTTTCCCCCTTCCTCCCCCACGAAAAAACTACTAGAATAACGTGTTGTTCAAAGCATTCCTATTTTGGGGGCTTGACAAAGCTAGTGTTTTTTGTGCATAAGGAATTTTCAGAGTAACTTTTTAAAAGGGGGAACCCAATGCTTCGTATTTTAATGCTGACAGCCTTGATGATTGGTCTTTTCAGTGCTGTGGCTCATGCCGAGGATAAAACCTATGTTGTTGCGTCTGATGGTACATGGCCGCCTATGGAATATTTGAATGACAAAAAACAGATCATCGGCTATTCAAGCGACTATATTCGCGCCGTAGGCAAGGAAATGGGCGTAAACTTTGACGTGCGCAATGTGGCATGGGACGGCATCTTTGCAGGTGTTGCTGCTGGTAACTATGACGTTGTGGCTTCTTCTGTGACCATTACTCCTGAACGTCAAAAGCAATTTTTGTTCAGTGATCCTTACTGTGAAGTGCATCAGGCTTTGATTGTTCCGGCAAATTCTCCTATCACCTCGATTGAGCAGCTCAAGGGCAAGAAGGTCGGCGGTCAGCTTGGAACCACAGGTATTTTTGTTATGCAAAAAGCTGATGTTGGCGCTATTATTAAAGAATACGAAGATGTAGGTCTTGCAGTTGAAGATATGCTTAACGGTCGTATCGACGCTATTATGTGCGACGATCCTGTTGCAAAGTATTATGCCAACAAGAAGAAAGATTTCTCAAACAAGTTGAAAGTCGCTTTCTTGACACCTGAAGTGGAATTGTACGGTTTTACTTTGCGTAAAGGCCGCGATGACCTTGTGAAAATTATCAACGAAGGTATCAAACGCGTTAAAGAAAAGGGTATTGAGCGTGAGCTTAAGATTAAGTGGATGGGAGCGGAATAAACCCTTTGCGTTCGCAATATTTGTATAGATGTGGGGCGTGTGTCGTATGACACATGCCCCTTCTCATAAGAGCCTTTTAAAATTTGGACGCCGCTTGTGAAAGATACTCCACAAAAAACCACAGAAAATGCAGGGAACATTCAAATACTTGTCACCGATGGTGCCTCTATTCCCGACCATAAGGAATGGCGCCTTATCAATGCGTGGTCGCTTGCGCTTGTGGGGGCACTGTTTACCCTTGCACTGCTTTGTACCATGTGGCCTGAGCCGTACTTGGATATTTTATCCTTCCTTCCTGACGGACTTTTAGTCACCTTTGAGGTGACTGTATTGTCCATAGTATGTGCGATTCCCTTAGGTCTTTTGACGGGTCTTGGGCGCATTTCGCACAATCGCTTCATCAATCTTGTCGCTTCCACCTATGTGGAGGTCATCCGCGGCATTCCCTTGCTTGTGCAGATTTTTTATATTTATTATGCGCTTGCAAAATTTTTGAATGTCAGCGGTCTTGCTTCTGCAGTTATTGCGATCAGTTTTTGCTATGGCGCGTACATGGGTGAAGTGTTCCGTGCGGGTATTTTGGCAATTCCCAAAGGGCAAATGGAGGCGGCGCGTTCTCTTGGTTTCAACAGTTTTCAAACCATGTTTCTTGTGATATTGCCTCAGGCATGGCGCACAATTTTGCCACCTGTTGGCAATGAGTGCATTGCCATGCTCAAGGATACGTCCCTTGTTTCGGTGATGGCGATGCCAGACCTTATGCAACGCGGGCGCAGTTATACGGCAAAGACCTATTTGTATTTTGAAACGTACACAATCATAGCACTTATTTATCTCATCATTACGCTTTTGCTCTCAAAGTGCGTGAGCGTCATGGAAGCAAGGCTCAATTATTATGACAAACGAAAATAAAGCACCTATTATAAGTATCCGCAACGTCTGGAAGTATTTTGACACTTTGCCGGCCTTGCAAGACGTGAGCTTAAGCGTTCATGCAGGCGAGCGCGTTGTTATTATTGGCCCATCCGGTTCGGGCAAGTCGACGCTTTTGCGCTCCATCAACCGTCTTGAAGAAGTGGACAGGGGAAGCATTATTGTAGATGGTCAAGATATTAATGGCAAAGAACATGATATAAATAGCATTCGCCAAAATTTGGGGATGGTTTTTCAGCAATTTAATCTTTTCCCGCATAAGACTGTCTTGCAAAATTTGACCATGGCGCCGATTAAGCTGCGTGCCATTCCTAAGCGTGATGCAGAGGAACATGCGCTCGGACTGTTGAAGAAGGTGGGTATAAGTGACAAGGCCAATGTGTATCCTGCGATGCTTTCCGGTGGTCAGCAGCAGCGTGTGGCTATTGCGCGCGCCTTGGCGATGCAGCCGAATATTATGCTCTTTGACGAACCAACTTCCGCCCTTGACCCTGAGATGGTGGGCGAGGTCTTAGATGTTATGATTAACCTTGCTGAGGAAGGGATGACGATGGTCTGTGTGACGCATGAGATGGGCTTTGCGCGCACTGTTGCGGATCGTATCATCTTTATGGACATGGGTCAGATTGTAGAAGAAGGCAGCCCCGACCAGATTTTCTCTTCTCCTCGTGCGCCGCGTCTGAAGCAATTTTTGAATCAGATATTATAGCTTTTTATGCATTATATGAGGGATGCGTCCTATGCCTGCTCAAAAAATTGCAGTCGCTGTCAGCGGCGGTGTGGACTCACTCTTTGCGCTCCTTATACTGCATGAACAAAGCCGTGTACAGAACTATGAAATACTAGCTGTACACGGTCTTTTTTTGCCGGATGCTCCAGCACAGATAAGAGCGCATACCCCCCTTTCTCATGTTGCCTCTTTGTGCGAGTCATTGCGTATTCCTTTTCATATGTGTGACTTGCGCGAAGACTTTGACAGACTTGTCGTCGCGCCCTTTGTGACGACCTATGCGAAAGGGCGCACGCCGAATCCTTGCGCTTTGTGCAATGCGCGTATCAAGTTTGGCCTTTTGTGGGATGCGGCGCAAGCCCTTGGCGCAGATACCCTCGCCACCGGTCACTATGCACGTCTCGAGGCAGGCGAAAATGACCGCGTCTTTTTGTCGCGTGCGTCAGATATCCATAAAGATCAGAGTTATTTTTTGGCCTTGGTGCCTAGGGAGCGCTTGGCCTGCGCGCTCTTTCCCTTGGCGACATGGAAGAAGCAAGACATTATTGAATCTGTTGCACAACGTGGCCTTACATTCTCCATCCCCAAGGAGAGTCAGGAAGTATGCTTTGTACCCAACGACGCCTATCGCCCCTTTCTTGAGGAGCAGGCAAGGCAGCGCGATATCGCCCTCGGCAAGGCAGGGGCAATCTATGTGCGAGAGGACGGCAAAGAGCGAGAGCTTGGGAGGCACAAAGGGCTATGGCACTATACGGAAGGACAGCGTAAAGGGCTTGGCATTGCGTGGTCATCGCCCTTATATGTCGCGGCGCGGGATGTCACGCGTAATGCCCTTATCGTATCACCGAGCGCCTCTTTGCAGGCCTGTATGGTGGAGGAAATAAATTTTTTCCTGCCCTATAAAGCATGGCCTTCGACAGTCTCAGTGCGCGTGCGTTACAGGCAGCAGGCAATGCCGGCGAAAGTAAGATATGAAGGCGAGGCTTTGCATATCGTTTTTCACGAGGCGCAACAGGCAACGGCGCCGGGTCAGTTGGCTGTGGTC
>CAYJHT010000298.1:0-3619 GCA_964369615.1 uncultured Desulfovibrionaceae bacterium | reverse complement strand
GGAAAACTTTTTTTTCCTAAAAAAAGTTTTCCCCCCACAAGCCTTTTCAAAAAAAAACTACACTCTACAGCTGTAATACTAGGGCTTAGTCTGCTTTCTTTTGGTGCGCAAAGTTGTCCCATGCGTCCTTGGTGTGCTTGATGAAAATACTTTGAATAGCAGGAAGTTCACCGAGCCCGCGTAGGATTACTGCGCTTTCGATGCCTGCGGCTTTTGCTTGTGAAGCCCACGAGTCGGCTTCATTTCCTGCCATATCGTTGCGGGCGTGGTCGCCGGCGACAATCATGAGCGGTTGAAACCAAACTTTTTTTATGCCTTGCTTTTTGAGTTGAGCGAGTACGGGTTCAAAAGCACTGCCACCCTCTACGGCAGCGACGTATATAAGTGGGTCTGTGTGTTGTAGGGCTGCATTGAGAGAGTAGAGCATGAGATCGCCGGGGCCATTATGATTGCCGTGTCCCATAAAGACGACGGCGTCATTGGGAGTGCGTTCTTTGGGGAGCGATTGGAGTAAGGCGTCACGCACTGCGAGCATATCTTTTTGTGATTCTATGAGGGGGCGCCCTAGGAGGACGCTTTCAAAGCGGTCTGGAAAGAGCAGAAGGTTGCGCACGATCATTTGTTGGAGGGACTGAAATTCTTGAGCGGCTCCCACGTGCAGGGATTGCATGCGAAGGCGACGGATACCTAGGCGCGCGGCCTCGTTCATGGCTCCCATGACGGAGAAGTGTTTTTCCCCTTGTTTTGCGAGTTTGCGCCGGATAATATCGGATGTGTACGCCCAGATAATGGGGGTATTTGTTGTGCGCGTATATGCTTCATGGATAGCGTCAAGCGCTATTTTTGCTTCTGGCATGCTCGTTCCGAAGGCTACAAGAATTATTCCTTCTTTTTCATTTGCAGCGGTGCAAGTCCATGGTGCAATGATGAGCATGAGAAGGCATAGGCTGAGGCTTAAATAAACTTTTTTTTGCATCACTCTTTCTCCTGTGTAATAATGAGTTGGGGGAATATATGAATCTTTGGAGTGGAAAGCAAGTCTGTGCTGAGGGCTCTTTTTATTTGCAGCACGGCATCTAATGTTGTTTTTTTGAAAGGGCTTTGGGGGACGTGTGCCCTTTCAAAAAACATCTGTTTCACCAAGTAGTTGGCGCTTTTTAATGAAAAAACACACTTCTTTTTATAAAAATTAAAATATTTTGTTTTTTTGTGCGAGTAAAAGAAAGACAGGATTTTGAGGTACGAGGCGCAGATCTGCGCCAAGTGCTGTGCTTTGGGTGACTTGTATGTGCGTTATTTCGGTTGTCCAGTTTTTCTTTGCAAAGTAGTTTTGTGTGTTGTGGAGGGTGTTGAGCAAGACGCAACTTATGACGATGCGCCCATGTGGGAGCAGGTGTTGGCAGAGGGTGTCGAGAATGGCATGGTGCTTTGGTGTGCTGAGACTGCCGCCGACAAAGATTTTATGTGGGGCTGGCAGGTGGTTGAGGCAATCAGGTGCGCGCCCGTGGCAGATATGGAGGTTGAGTGCGCCAAATGTGCGTCGATTTTCATGGATATGTGCGACGCGTTTCGCATTGTGTTCAATGGCGATACATTGTCCTTCGTGGAGTAGGGCGCATGCTTCGAGGGCGAGAGCGCCGGAGCCGCTGCCAACATCCCAAAGTGTTTGTTTTGGTGTGAGTTGTAGAAGGCTTAGGGCGGTTGCGCGTACTGGTAATTTTGTCATAAGCGAGTTTTCACAGGCGAGTTCTGCGGCGGGTATACCAAGTATGGGTGTTTTATGCTTTGTACTTGGCATGATGAGTATGGTGGATGGTTGTGGGCAGGGTGTTTTAAGGTTCATGCATTGAGCGAGGCTGAGGCAGTGGTGTTTTTGTGTGTGGGATCCCCATTGATTGAAAATGTGGATAGAGCGTTCTTGAGCGCCTCGTTCGAAGAGCTGTTGGGCGATGTATTGTGGCGAGGCTTTTTTGTCTGTGAGCACGCAAGTGCATTTATTGGCAAGAATGGCGTGAAAGAGGGGGAGCCAGTGTGCGTCTGTATTGCGTCCGTGGAGGCTTAGGTGGTGAATATTGTGCCAAGGCAGGCCAAGGTGGGCGCACATGTGTTGTATGATGCTGACGGAGGGGATGATGTGTACGGCGTGCGTTCCGAGTTTTTGTATGAGGGGGCTGCCTATGCCAAAGTATAGGGGGTCGCCGTGAACGAGAAGGAGGACGCGTTTGCTCTCTTGTTGCCTTTGTGTAATGAGTTCTATGCACTTGTGTATGTGTGCGTCGAGGGGGATTTTTTCTGTGTTGTCGGGTGCGTGATGCATGAGGCCTTGCGGTGCGGCTATGCAATGGACATTGTGAAGGTGGGCGTGGATATAATCGTTTATATATGCTTTGTCGTGAATATTTTGCGTATGTGCTGTGGGCACGCCGAGAACGACAATGGGGAATGGGCTTGTGTTTGGGTGCTTTGTCATCATCGTCTATGAATGTGCAATATGGTTTACGAGGGCGTCGTGCAGGGATTTGATGCGCTGGCGCTGCGCGTAGCGAAGTTGGATTGGTATGTCTATTTTTTCCCATCGCTTGACTGTTGCAGGGGTCACATCGGCAGCGTGTGCAAATTGTTCGAGGGACAAATCGCATGCAAGGCGCAGTGCGCGTATGTCGTCGCCTGTGGCTTTTGCGACGTCAAAGCGTGCGGCTATTTTTTTTATTGCTGCTTTTGTAGGTTTTTTTGTCGTTTTTTTGGGCTTCTTTGTCGTCGTTTTTATTGGTTCTGGTTCGGGTATGGGAGGAGCGTTTGACATATCAAGGTCGATTCCAAAGAGTGCACCGAGGTCTTGGTTGATTTCGTCATTTGTCACATCGTTATTAAAATCAAGTTGTTCACCGATAAGGTCTTTTGCCGAGACACCGCGTAGGGTGAAGAGTATTTCTGGTTCAGTATCAAGGCGTCTGCCGATGCCATAGAGTGCGGCGGCAACGTGTTTGCACATATAGGCTCCGTCGGGGCAGGAGCATGTGAAGAGGAGTTCATCTTCTTGGGGGAAGAGGCCATGTTCTTCATGGCACATAAGTTCCATGATTTCTTTTGAGATCTTTCCTTTCAGGAGTTCTAAGAGTGTACCTGTTTTTCCAACGCAGGCATGGCACAGATTTTCCCAGATAGCGGCTTTGACGGGGGTGAGGCTGACCGTGACTGTATAGATGCTTGAACTTGAACCGCTGATTTTTGCGGTGATTTTGCCTTGTTCGAGGGCGAGGTGGCAGACGCATCCTGCGCGTAGGTAGCTGCGTCCTCGTGGGAGTCTGTTGCCATAATCGGCGTATCGTTCAAGGTTGTCGCACCAGCTTTTGCCCCAAAACGTTTTAGCTATAGCGCCGTTAAAGGCGTCGATATGCTGAATGTTGTTGATTGTTTTCGACAGTTTTGCCACTGCTTTGAGTGCTTTTCGATGTTTTTGTGCTTTTGTTTCCGGTTGGCTAAAATAGTACATATTTCACCTCTAGTGTTTTGTCATTGCTACAAACAATCTTAAATGAAATGCCGTTTTTAAAAAACACCTTTTCCAATTTTCCATTACAAAGCGCCAACTACCTAGTTAAACAGATGGTTTTTTTGA
>CAYJHT010000297.1:0-3622 GCA_964369615.1 uncultured Desulfovibrionaceae bacterium | reverse complement strand
AACAACTCTACAACTGTAATATTAGAAAAAAAGACATGAGAATGACGTATTGTTCAAGCACTAAATACGAATGCGTATTTCGATATGTTTTTGGAGCTGTTCTTCCAGTTGGCAGAGGCGTTGCTTTTTTTGGTTTAAGAGGTAGAGTGCAAGCTCGGAGGAGGTTTCGTACACGTAGGTATGTGCTGCGTGTGCGTGGCCTTGGCGTGCTATTTCGCGTAAAGCGCGCAAGGCTTGCCATTCAAGGTTGCGGCGTGTGCCTGTGCCACGGCAGTGCGGGCATGCTTCCATAGTTATGGCAAGGGCGGAGGAGCCGGTGCGTTGGCGCACAATTTCAAGCAAGCCAAAGGAGGACATGCGTGCGACGTCGTGGCGCGCTCTGTCGTTTTTCATGGCATTGCGCAGTGTTCTTTCTACTTCGCGCACATGGCTTTTGTCGCGCATCTCAATGAAATCGATGACAATTTGACCACCGATATCGCGTAATTTGAGGTGTCGTGCGATAGCTTCGGCCGCTTCCAAATTTGTTTTGAGCGCCATGGATTCAAAGTTGACTTTGCCGGAAATCTTGCCGGAATTGATATCAACAGCCATAAGAGCCTCTGTTTGGTCAAAGACGAGGCGTCCGCCGGATGGTAAGATGACTTCGCGGGCGTAGATTTGTTCTAGCTGGCGCTGGATATTGAAGCGTTCCCACAGAGTTTGTCTGACATCTGCATGGATGCGTATAAGATCTTTTTTACGCGGGAAGAGCAAGGAGACAGTTTCGCGTAAGGCTTCTGCCACGTCGGCATTGTCTACCCAGACTTCGGCTATATCGTCTGTCAGATAGTCGCGGATGGAGCGTTCTGCAAGGTCTGGTTCTTGATAGATGAGTTGCGGGGCGACTTCTTGGACGCCGCGTTTACGGATATCGCGCCAGATACGTTTGAGGTATTGTAAATCTGTTTTGAGGGTTGTTTTTGATGTGCCTGCACTGACAGTACGCACAATGACGCCAAGCCCTGCGCCGGGTTCAATGCCTGCCATAAGTTCACGCAGGCGGCTTCGTTCTTCTTCATTGTCGACTTTGCGAGAAATGCCTATTTGCTCTTGCCCGGGTGTGAGTACGAGGAAACGACCGGGGAGCGAGAGCCATGTCGTGAGGAAGGCTCCTTTATTTCCTGTGGGTTCCTTTACGACTTGCACAAGGACTTCTTGTCCTTGCTTGAGTGCTTTTTGGATGGGGGGAAAGCGTTTGTTTTTTGAGCTTTCATGATGTACTTGATAATATTCAGGGTGTATTTCATCAATTTGTAGGAATCCGTTTTTATTGCCGCCATAATTGACGAAAGCGGCTTGAAGATTTGTGTCGATGTTATGGATAACACCCTTGTAAATATTGCCCTTTGTTTTCAGTTGGTGCAACATTTCGAGATAATATTCGTGTATGGCGCCTTCTTCTACGAGTGCGACTTCGACTTGTTCACCGGGGACAACGCTAATGAACATTTTGCGGCGTGCTGTAGGGAGGAGGGGCTTTTTGCTTAATGTTTGTGCGCGTCCTGGCTTGCCTGTCGCAAGGGATGTGCCGGCTTTTTGCGTATGTTTGTCTTCGAGACTTGTCTCTAACTCATTGTCGTCGTTGTGGTTATGGTCATATTCAAATGTGTGTGAGCTGCTTGCGACACTTTTTTTGCTGCGTTTGCTCCGTCCGCCACGGCTGCCACGGCGTGCGCGGCGCCCTTTTTGGTATTCGTCTTCTTCGTCGTATTCATTTTCAAGGGCTCTGTCGTACTCAGAAAGGGATGCTTCGCTTTCGGGAACTGTTGTTGTTTCTATGGGTGCAATGTTAAAAAAATCGTCAAAGAGTGGTGGGTGAGTGTGTTCTGTGGAAGATGCAGTTTCTGTGTCGTTGGTCAGGTGCGTGCTTGCGTGTGTTGGATGCGATGCGTCATTGGAGAGAGAGTCCTGCTCTGGTTTTTCTGTTGTTGGCGCGTATACATGTTCTGCGCTGTGCAAAGAGGGTGCGCTGTCTTCATGAGGGTGCGCACTCTTACGTGTACGTCCGCGGGAGCGTGGTGTTTTTTGAGGACGTGGTGTTTTTTGAGGCGCATCTTGTACGCCTGTCTTTTGGTCTGCGTCATGCTCTACGGCAATAAGTGCATTTTCACTGAGTTCTTCTTGTGGGAGTGGCTCGTTGAGAGGTGTTTTTTTGGCGCGTGTGCTTCGCTGTGTTTTGCGAGGGCGTGCTTTTGGCGCATCTTGTGTTGTGAGCTTTTCCTCTGTGTCAGCGAGTTCTTGTTCTTGTAGGACTGCGGACTGGCTTTCTTGTTCTGTTGTGAGTGTTTTTTTTGAGGGACGACGGCCTTTCTTCTTTGGAGTCTTGTCTTGTTCAGTGCTCTCAAAGTTTTGTGCTTCCGTATAGGGTGTGTTGTCTGGTGTGTCTACGGTGTTGGGTATGACTTCGTCGTTTGAGACAGTCTTTTTTTTGACGCTTTTGGATGCGCTTGTATGCTTCTTGGGGGCGCGGACGGCCTTTGTTGACCTTGCAGACGTGCTTTTGTCAGACGTCTTTTTGTCAGACTTGTTCTTGGGTCTTGCTTCTGTGCCCGTATCGTGTGTAGAAATGTGCAGCTCTGAAACGTCAGTGTTTTCCGGCGTATGATTGTCAGTCATAAAAATCCTTTAAAAAAAATTTTTAGCTTCTTTTACACCATGCTAAGGGGTGGTTCGTGCTCCACATTGCGGAAAAGGAGCGGATACTTTTAAAAAAGATGAAGAAATAATGCGACGCCTGTAGTTTTTTTGCTAGTCGGGCACTTTCTTTGTGCTAGAATGGCGACGGCATCGCGTAGTGCGCAAGAACGCCCACGAGATCTGAGTCTGTAAAAAATTTCGAAAAAATACCCCCGCAGAAAGAGGGGGAAATGTACGATATGATTATATCATGTGCGCTTTGTTGCGTGCTTTTTGTATATTTTTGGCGGAGGCGTATAGGAGTCGAACCTACCACGGACATCTCTGCCCACCACTGGTTTTGAAGACCAGGCGCTACACCGGTAACGAAACGCCTCCTCAAAAAGCCCGTTATCAATACGATAATAATGCGCCGCTGGCAAGTAGAAAATGCACGCTTTGGCCTGTATTTTTTTTCTTTATGAATTATCAATAAAGAGATATTTTTTTGAAAGACTTGTGGGGGGAAGATTTTTTTCAGATAATAGCTAAGCCTATATAAAAATACACAAAAGAAAAAGAGGAAGTAGTCGTATGTTGACAATAAAATGCGCAGCGTGTCGCCGTAAGCTTTGGAAATATTTTAAATTAGGCCAAGGTGAAGTCTTGCGTTGTCATAAGGAGCGCATAAAGAAGGCCTATGAGACGCAAGAGCGTGATGGAAAGATATGGTGTTTGTGCGGAAAGCCCGTGGGCATTGATAAAGGCAGCTTTTACAGTATGATAAAAGGCTCCTTTACCTATGCAGGTACAAAGGATAATAAGCGCTAAAAGGTTTCCTAGGGGCTGTTTCTCAATAAAGATATTTTTTTGAAGGGGGTTTGGGGGGAAAGCTTTTTTTCTTGGGGGGGGGGGGGGTTTTTTGTTTTGAAAAAAATAGAGGCCACCAACCCACCCCCAACCA
>CAYJHT010000296.1:0-3643 GCA_964369615.1 uncultured Desulfovibrionaceae bacterium | reverse complement strand
CAGATGGTTTTTTTGAAGGGGGGTTTGGGGGGAAAGCTTTTTTTTCCTAAAAAAAAGTTTCCCCCCACAAGCCTTTTCAAAAAAATCTTCATTCTACAACTGTAATACTAGAGCGCCGTGTATAAATTTTCAGAATAAAATTTTATTTCGCATTTCCCCTTGGCAAAAGTCCCTCTCTCATATTATAGGAACTCATTCGCGATAAGCATACAATGCCTCACACATGCTATCGCCTCATTCATGTCTTACCAAAGCCTCATCATTGTTTTTCAGTTTTTTTGTGTTATGCCTCTGGAGTATTTTTGATTATTCAAACAAGAGGGTATTTATGTGCACATTTCGCTAAAGAACACGACGCCTCACTTAAATCAACAAGAAGAAGAATACTTTACCACGTTCCCATCATGCGCAGAAAAAAAACAAGACGTGTCCTCACGCCCTGCCGCCGATAGACAAAACCGTGGTTATATAAAGGTCGGTGCGCTCACAGACTTTTGGGTACACATGGGTACAAAATGTAACTTGCGATGTCCGTCCTGCTTTGAGGGGGCGCACAATGGGTCGCGTCGTCTTGAAAGCTTGTGTCTTGATGAGGCCACTGAATTACTCTATGAAGCCCTCGAACTCGGCGCACAGAAATTCTGCTTTACGGGCGGCGAGCCCTTCGTTCACGATGCATTTATAGATATACTCGGCGTGGCTTTGAATTATCGCCCCTGTCTTGTCTTGACAAATGCCACGCAGCCTATCGAACGATTCTTGCCCAATATTGCCTCATTAAAAGCAAAAGCGCATGCCTTAAGCCTACGCGTAAGCATTGATTATCCCACAGAAGAGGCGCACGACGCAGGTCGAGGACGGGGCACCTTTCACAGAAGCCTTGTAAATTGCGCACACCTTGCCCGCATGGGGCATACTGTGTCCATCGCACGGCGGAAAGGCTCCGCAGAAGACGAAGCAAATATTCTCGCCGCCTACCTTGCCCTTTTCCGCCAATATGACCTGCCAGAGGACACGCATATGGTGGCCTTCCCTGACCTTTCCCTCTGCGCTCAAGCAAACAATCCCGAAATCACCGAACATTGCATGACCACATACAAGACGCAAGAAGAGCGTCAGCGTTTTATGTGCGCACACTGCGTCATGGCTGCGAAAAAACAAGGACAATTATGCTTTTATCCTTGCACACTCGTGGATGATGACGACTCATACATTCTCGGTCATACACTCGCACAAGCACGACAGCAGGATAAAGTCTTGCTCAAGCATCAACGCTGTTTCACCTGCTTTGCTCATGGAACGTCTTGCGTGGAACCAACATAAAATATTTGAGATATCAATGGAAAATACACAAAAAAATACACGCGCCATCTGGATAAAACTGGCACTCATTGTCGTGGCACTTGCTGTGCTTTTTTATGTCGCCAGAGCCTTTGGCCTTGCAGAGTACATCGCCGCCTTACAAGACTTTGTCAAAGCGCAAGGCGCCTTAGGCAAATACGGGGGGCCCATCATCTTTATCGGGCTCTACATACTCACAACGATTTTGGCATTGCCAGGTTCCGCACTCACCATTATGGCCGGTGCGCTTTTCGGCTCAGTAATAGGCACGGGCGTTGTTATCATAGGCGCCACCATCGGTGCCACGGCCTGCTTTCTCATCGCGCGATACTTTGCACGAGAAAGCATCCTCAAACTTTTAAGCGGTAATGAAAAATTCCAAAAATTGGAAAACCTCACTGAAAAAAACGGCTATATCATTGTGGCTATCACACGTCTTGTGCCCCTCTTTCCCTTTAACGTACTCAACTACGGATTTGGACTCACAAAGGTGCCACTGAAGGAATATGTCCTATGGTCGGCATTGTGTATGCTCCCGGGCACCATCCTCTACGTGGTCGGGGCTGACGCTGTGACAACTGCTTTGCGCGACGGAAGTATTCCGTGGGTTCTTGTGTTTATTGTCGCCATGATTGTGGCAATACTCGCCGTCATTGTAAAAAAAGCCCGCGCACGATTGGTCACAAGCGACTAAATATTCTCATATATTAAGGAAGACTCTATGAAACTGTTTCCCTTAGACGAACATAATGAAAAGCTTTTAAACAATGTGCATCCCGAATCATATGTGAACCCCACACCCGCGCCCGTATACAATCTCGTTGTCATTGGCGCAGGTGCAGGCGGTTTAGTCAGTGCCGCCATAGCCGCAAGCCTTGGTGGCACAGTGGCGCTCATAGAAGAACACTTCATGGGAGGAGATTGTCTCAATGTAGGTTGTGTGCCCTCAAAATGTCTCATACGCACGGCAAAGCTTGCCGCAGATATGAAACGCGGCGCCGCTTTTGGCTTACAAGCGCGCACTGTCGAAGCATCCGAATTTGCACAGGTAATGCAAGAACTACGACGTATTCGTGCAGATATCAGCCCTGTAGACTCCGTAAAGCGTTTCACGGAACTCGGCGTCGATGTATTCATGGGGCGAGGTGCCTTTATAGATGCTCAAAATATAGAAGTAAACGGAACAAAATTGCACTTTCGCAAAGCCATTATCGCCACCGGTGCTCGCGCTGTCACCATGCCCATTGAAGGCCTAAGTCCCGACGATACGGATATTTTGACAAATGAAACAATCTTTAATCTTACAGAACTGCCCGAACATATACTCTTTGTGGGCGGCGGCCCCATCGGCTGTGAACTTGCACAGGCTTTCCGGCGCTTGGGCGCACGCGTAAGCATAGTGCAAAAAGGCGCCTTCCTTCCACGAGAGGACGCGGACGCCTCAACACTCTTAGCAGACGTATTTACTGAAGAAGGTATTGACGTCCATCTCGACAGCCATATCTTACGCGCAGAAAACTTGGAACATGGAAAGAAAAAAGTCTATATCAAAAACACGTCTGGAACCCAAAGCACCATAGACGTAGATAAAATATTCCTCGGACTTGGCAGAGCACCCAATGTACACAATCTCGGCCTTGAGCATGTAGGTGTCACCTTTGATACCCGCAAGGGCATTGTTGTTGATGACAATTTACGCACAACCAATCCGGCTATCTTTGCCGTCGGTGACTGCGCAATGGACTTAAAATTCACCCACGCCGCCGACATTGCTGCACAAATCGCCATTCAAAATGCGCTCTTTATGGGGCGAAAAAAGCTCAGTGCGCAATGCATCCCCTGGTGTACATACACAGACCCTGAAATCGCGCATGTGGGTCTCTATGAAGCAGACGCGCACGCGCTGGGCATAAAGGTCAACTTCTATAAGTATGATATGGCTGAAAACGACAGAGCCTTAACCGAACGCGAAGGGCGCGGCTTTGTAAAGCTCATGACAAAGAAGGGAAGTGACAAAATACTGGGGGCAACCATCGTATCGAGTCACGCAGGCGAAATGATAAGCGAAATAACAACAGCCATGACAGGGAATATAGGACTAGGCACCCTTGCCTCTGTCATTCATCCCTACCCCACACAAGGCTCAGCCGTACAAAAAGCAGCGCAAATGTACAAGAAAACAAAGCTGACGCCATTTGTAGCAAAGATTTTACAAGCCATTTTGCGTAAGCAGCGCAGCTAATGTTTTGTTTTTCTGAAAGCTTATTTTTGTTTTTTCTGAAAGGCTTGTGGGGGGAAACTT
>CAYJHT010000295.1:0-3644 GCA_964369615.1 uncultured Desulfovibrionaceae bacterium | reverse complement strand
GCCTGCCCGAAGGGTGCCGAAGGCATAGCCCTTAGGCGAGGAACGAGCCTTAGGGCTACAGAGAGCAGAGATGGTGCGGGGGGAGGGAAACTTTTTGGCGCTAGCAAAAGTTTCCCTCCCCCCGCAAAAAAGAAAAACAGTTTTGAGATTTTACAAGGCACTAGGCTCTTGCTGATCAGATCTTTATGAATACACTCAAGGAGACTCCTCATGCGCATGTATATGACTCATACAGAAGAGATAGATGACCCACACGCAGCCGTACAAGACATCCTGTCGCAACTACCAGAAAACATTCATGAACTTGCTGTATCAAAGCACTTTGTCGGCATCATTGGCACGCATGTGGACGCCATCCATGAAGGCGTTTTAGAGGCATTGGCAGAGGCCTTGCCCTTTGAACTTGTAGGCATGACAGCCTTTGCCTCAACAACACAACATGCCTGCGATTGGGATATGCTCTCCCTTGCGGTCATAGAAAGTGGCGCAGTACGCTTTGCAACAGTCATGAGCGATACCCTCGGCGCAGATGCTGAAAAAAATATTGCGGCAGCATACGCGTGCGCAAAAGAAAGCTTGGGAGAAGAGCCAAATCTCATTCTTGCCTACGCACCCTTCATAAAAGAAATAAGCGGGCAAGAAATAGTGGACGTGCTCACAAAAGTCTCCAACGATGCCCCTGTATTCGGCGCACTTGCAAGCGATCATACAAGAGACGCCACAGAATCCTTTGTCATTCATAATGGCAAAGCACAAGCGGCAAACCTTGCCTTGCTCTGTATGGCAGGCCCCGTTAAAGCGCGATTCTACTTTGCCTCCTTGCAAGAAGCAGGCGTCAAAAATAAACAAGCCACCATCACCGCCGCCAAAGGCTGTATCGTCTCAGAAGTGAACAATGTCCCCATCATGGATTTTTTATCGACACTTGGATTTACAGCTGAAACGTGGGAAGCAGCAAGTCTTGCAATACCCTTTGTCGTCGACTACAAAAATGGAACGCCCCCACTTGCACGCGAACTTTTACGCGTCACAGAAGAAGGACACATGGTCTTTGGCGGCGAAATGCCCTTGGGAGGATATATCAACCTTGCACTGCAAACAACAGGCGAAATACTCAGATCCACAGAAACTGTCCTACAACAGCTTGCGCAAGAACGCACTAAAGACGCAGCCATTCTCATGATCGGCTGTGTGGGACGCGCTATGGTGCTCGGCTCATCCCCCCTCAGTGAAGGAAATATGCTCACAACATTCTTGGGGAACGATGCCCCCTTACACCTTATCTATGCACGCGGAGAAATCTGTCCGACATACGCAAAACCCTTACCACACGTGGAACAACGCATAAATAGCTTCCATAACTTTTCTTTTACAGCTTGTATGCTCTCAGAATAGTGTATACATTATTCGGTCTCACCTCACATCTACACGACTCGAGGAATTTTGAGGGAAAATATGTCCATAGAAAACGAACTTGAAGCCTTAAGAAAGGCCAATAAAAAACTCTCTAGGCGCATAAGAACACTCGCCGGAACTCTTGAAAGAGCAGAAGTTACAGCTGTTGCCAACAACGGCGTCACAACAGCGCTCCTAAAGGAAAAAAACAAACAAGACAAGTATATGACACTGCTCTTAAGGCACTGTCCAGACATGATTTTGCTCTTTAACAGGACGGGAAAGCTTGTCTATATGTCCGACACATTCTTGCGCTACATCGGCATGGCGCACAGCGACCCCCTCCAAGGCTCCGCCTATCATGATATCTTTTCGCTCCTCTTTGAAGAAGATGATGCAGCACATGTCTGTGAGCTGTTTAGACGCAGTCTACAAGAAAATCGAGAACTTAGTACACAAAAAACCATTCTTAACGCACAAGGCATCGAAGAACACTTCGTCGTGACACTGCAATCCATGCACGACGAAGACGCCGACAACGGCATGCGCGGCATGGTGCTCCTCAATAATGTCACGGATGTCGTGCGCGCTCAACGTGAAGCGGAAAAAGCAAGCCAAGCAAAATCCCTCTTCTTGGCCAATATGTCCCACGAAATCCGCACCCCCATGAATGCCATCATAGGCATGACTCACATCGGACACGATGCCGCCTCGCTCGAACGCAAAGATTATTGCCTCACACGCATAGGAGAAGCCTCCACACACCTGCTCGGCGTCATCAATGATATCCTCGATATGTCAAAAATCGAAGCAAACAAACTCGAACTCAATCCCACAGAATTCGATCTCGAACAAATGCTCATCCGCGTGGTCAATGTAGTCAACTTCACGGTCGAAGCAAAAAAAATCAGCTTCGCCGTAAATATCGATAATGCCATATACTGGAATATCATTGCCGATGAACAAAGACTCGCACAAGTTATCACAAATCTTCTCTCAAATGCCGTCAAATTCACCAGCGAACACGGCGCCATAACACTTAATGTCAATTACAGCGATCTCTCCGAAAGTCAATGCAGTATAGATGTACGTGTCATAGACAGCGGCATAGGTATGAGCCGTGAACAAATGTCTATCCTATTCCAAGCATTTACACAGGCAGACGGCTCCATCTCCCGAAAATATGGCGGCACAGGCCTAGGACTTGTCATCTCAAAACGCATCGTAGAACTCATGGATGGTGAAATCGATGTTCAATCAGAAGTAGGCAAAGGAAGCACCTTTGGCTTCAAAGTAAGAGCACAAAAAGGCGCCGCATTGCCCCCAAAATTACCCCTTGGCACCTCAGAAGCGCGCACACATATACGCATCCTGCTCGTTGATGCCGCAAATGAATCCCGACTCTCCTTCGTCACTATGCTGACAAACCTCGGCATACACTGCGACGCCGTAAGAACAGCAGAAGAAGCCTGCAAAATCGTACAAAAAAATCCTCCTTATTATCTTATATTTATTGATACTTTTCTACCAGACATGAACAGCTGCGACCTCGTTCATCGCCTACGCACACTCACAGAAAATCCCACCATCGTAGGCATTATCCCGCGAAATGATCAAGCCTCACGCATACGTGCCCGCGACATAGGTGTCGAAAAAACCGTCGCAAAACCTATCTTTCCTTCACGTATAGTAGATTGCATAAACACCCATATCGGCCTCGAAAAAAGCGTTGAATTACAAGTAAAAACAGAAAAAAATACTAAACAAGGCTGCTTCTCAGGCTTTCACGTCCTCCTTGCCGAAGATGTAGAAATTAACCGCGAAATCGCCATGACACTCTTAGAACATACAGGCCTAAAAATTACATGTGCCGAAGACGGCATCATCGCCTATGATATGGTCAAAAACAATATCAATGCCTTTGACCTTATCCTCATGGATATACACATGCCCCGTCAAGATGGCTATGAAACCGCCAAGCGCATCAGAGCACTTGCACACGAACGCGCAAAAAACTTGCCCATCATAGCACTCACTGCCAATGTCTTCAAAGAAGACGTGGAACGCTGTCTCGACGCTGGCATGAACAGCCACCTAGGAAAACCTCTGGATATAAACGAAGTTATCGAAACACTAGGACAATTCCTCTATAGAACACAGAGCGACGTGACAGCCTAGTGCCCTGTAAAGGCTAAAAGATTTTCTTGAAAGATACTTGGGGGGAAACTTTTTTTTAGGAAAAAAAAAGC
>CAYJHT010000294.1:0-3648 GCA_964369615.1 uncultured Desulfovibrionaceae bacterium | reverse complement strand
CCCCAAGTGTCTTTCAAAACATAAGTCTTTTAAAACACTCTTTTACCCTTCAACAATTCCCTTATCGATGTACTGACCGGCTTCGTAGGGTTCGTCCTCAAAGCCCATAACAGCACAGAAAAGGCTCCCTGCCGTCGCAGTGCCTGTGACTGTCACCTTCACACGCAGCCACGGATTGACGACAGATCGCGGCAAAAAGCGCCACGCCATACGCTTACCGACTTTGAAATTCGCCGCGCTGATACTCACATCAGTGCCGGATACGTCTGTATATGTCCCCGTCTGCGTTGGCGATTGCTGGAGCACAAGGGACACATTGCTTGCCCCTGCGAGGTCTTCCATGAAGCGCGTTGTGATAAGAATAGGCTCTGCCTTGCCGGGAATAAGGAGCGAGTTTAAGGCGATAGGTTCGCCTGTGCTTGTAGCCACCCGTCCTTCATAGAGCACAAGGTTTTGGTCAATAATCATAAAATCCCTCCTTTAGACAGCCGTTTCTGTGGAGATAATGGCGTCACACTGACGCACGGGACGCCCAAAGAGTAAGGGCATACCGTCAGACTTAAAGGCCTCACCGTAGACGAGATGGACATTGCCGCTGTCTGTAGATTGCAGTTCGATAGCCGCCATAAGTTCTTCATTGGCGTACCACACAGCCTTTTGACGCATGACTTCAGGCATCATGTTTTTGGCGCTGATGAAGAGCTGTTGTAAGTCAACAAAACCGCTTTGGCTTTTGCGCTTTGTAAGACTTGCCACAGGGATATTGGCAATACGCACACAGGCGCGCCAATCACGCAGAGCAAGGCCAAGCGTCCACTGATAGCGGTTGACAATGGCTTCATAGTGACGGCCTTCGTTGTCTTCGACAGTTTGAATGCCGAGGTCCTTGTGCTCAAGGCCGCCGATGCTGCCCTTGGGATAGATGCCGTGGATAGTACGGTCGCCCCACGAGATGAGCCACGCAGAAGTGCAATTATCGCCTGTGCCGCCGGCATCGATGACATTTGGGGCATCCTTTGCAGGATAGCGTAAGGCAAGACCCTTGAACTCATCGGGATTCACGTCGGAATTGCCATAGAAGAGAGTGCGTGCGGCCTTTTGGCGCATGGCCTCGGCAAAGGCAACACTTTCGGAGTCAATGAATTGTGCGGCCTTGTCACCGTAGATTTTCGATTCGGCCTCGTCGATAAGCATGCGCGCTTCCATCATGGAGCAAGGCTCTTTGACCTGCGTCCATTGGCTTTTACTGTAGGGAATCCCTTTGTAGAGGCGGCGCCAATAGACTTCGGGAAGGCCTGTGCGGATGCGCGTCAAATGACCGTCGGATTGATTAGATTCCATGAATTGCACGTCGTCCAAAATATCATTGGTCTCATTCATAAGCTCAATGATATTTCCTGCGGGGCCGCCGTGGTAATAGTCACGCATTTCTGCCAGAGTCGCCACTAATCCTAAGTTTTGTCGAGCCATATACATTCCCCCTTAGGTATTGTACTTTCCATACATACGTTCATGCCTCGGAATGGCACCATAATGCCCACGCCCCAAAACCACGGAATCTTCCGCATGCTCCTTCCCCACGGCTGCCAAGAAGCGGATGATATCGGGATGATTTGAATAGCCTGTCTTTTCAAGTATTTCAAAGAGCTTTCCGCCCTTATCAAAGCGATTGAGCGTCGCCTTGGCATGACTGACTGTTGTTTCTAGGGCTGCGCCGCCCATGTCTTTGTCTGCGTGTACTTGTTCGCGCCACGTTTCCACTTGCTTGTCGTGTTGCTCCTTCATAAGCATGTGGTTTTTATGGGATATATCCAAGAGTTTTTGGGCGCCGTTCGCGTCAAGCTTCAGTTCATTGGCCTGCGCGGAAAAAGCGGCGGTCTGCTCTTGACTCCATTCTATGCCCTCGGGCATTTGCAAGTCATAATTGACAGCGCTTTGCTGTGCGCTGTGCCCCGAAAGAAGACTGCCTGCGTCACTGCCTGCAACGCTCGCAGGCCAATCCCCTGTATCAGCAGACATATTCGGGACGCTTTGGTCTGCGCCCATAGTTTCAACAGACATGCTTTTCCTCCTCATGGTCTAAAATAAGCTGCAAAATACTTTGCGCTGAAGCACCACGCCCAAGCCAGCGTAAAAACACCCTCCCCTCCTTGCACGTCATCAAAAGACGCACAGCCTCGCGTAACTGAAAATCAAAGAGACGTTGCGCATCTTCTTTTTCTTTCGCATAGCTTCCATTGCCTACTATGCTGTCGAAAATACTTTCTCCCATGACACATCCTTCCGTTAAAGAACGTCAGAACCCACAAGCAAGCTTCCAAGCAATGAATCCTTTTTCAAGGAGACTTCGCTTATGTCTTGCACCATAGTTGTCATGCCTTGCAGTCCCTCCATGAGCTGCTTTTGTTGCGCCTGTTGTTGCGCGGCGCTTTCCGCTTGGGCACGGGCGGTGCGTATTTCCTCACGCGCCGCAGGAGCACGAACGACACCCGGCGCAATGCCTAAGTAATCTGCGTATTCCTCCACAGCTTTGTCAGTATCCACTGTATCCTTGACATCTTGCTGCAAGGGCGCAAGCTTGCCCACAAAGGACACCAAGCGCTCCACAGCACCTGTACACACCATCTTCTGCGCCTGTGCCAAAAGACTCACAAATTCAATCTTCAAATTTTGCCCCAAAAGTTCTTGAGGCAATTCCGGAAGCATATGAAAGTGCCCCATAAGAGCGTAGGTGCGCTCAATGAGCGGCGTGTACAATTCACAATGCAATCGCTCAAGCACAGGGCCTAGAAGAATGAGCTTTTCCTCTTCGCGAACCGCCACTTCCTTTGCAGTGATTTGACTCCTGCCAGAGTCGAGAAGCTGACGGAAAAGGTCATTATAAAGCCCCTGTTGAATTTGCTTTTGCACCGCTTCAATGGCCTTTCTGCCAGAGGCAATGTCCGGCCTGATATCAAGTATGGGCGTGGCTGCTTGAGGACTTTGTCCGGGAGCAGCTTCCACATAGTTGACGCCGCCGGGCGTCAAATCTAAGCCCACATTTTTCAAACTTGCGCTCACGGCTGTGGGCGGATCAACAGATTTATGAATGGCCTTTAGCGTTGTAATGCCCATTTGCTGCAACATGCGACAATCAGGCAAAACATCCATAGCAGGAGAACGCCCATAGACATCATTTCCGGCTACATCCCAGCGCACGCCATAGCCCGGAAACTCGCGAAAACCAGACTCTGAAAGAATATGCCGTGCGCCCTTGCCGCTGTGCCCTTCAAGGTAATAGACAGAGGCAAAGGGCATATGCGACACACAGGTCTTCTCTGCACGATGATTGAGGCGTGGATAAATGGCATGAACGACCGCGTGGGTATCATCATGCGCTGTGGCATTGCCGCTCTGTGCGCGTTGGCGCAAGTTTTGCGGCAAACAGTGACTTCCGAATTGCATAAGGAGCTGTCGCGTTGTCATATGAAAACGCCTAAACACGACATCCACACGCTGCGCCGCATTGATATCAAGGCAGTATTCACCCGCACAAAAAGGCACAAAACGAAAACCGTGTTCTACGTCTGCCAATTGCAACATGAAGGCAGTACCAAAGGTGCCAAGTTCGCCGTACATGGTGTGGACGGCATTGTAGAAATTGGAATG
>CAYJHT010000293.1:0-3664 GCA_964369615.1 uncultured Desulfovibrionaceae bacterium | reverse complement strand
AAACTTTTTTTTCCCAAAAAAAGTTTCCCCCCAAGTGCTTTTCAAAAAATCTTTTAGTCCTAAATTTTTTAATCTTCATCCTCAAGCAATTCATAGCTGGCGCTCATGACGGGCATTCGCAGCGTGTCAAGGACTCTTTCCAATAATATCCCGTCTCTATGAGGCATATTGTGTCCAAAAGTTGCACGGATACCCATGCTGACAAATTGGACTGCCCTGTCCATTGCTAAGGGGAGCGAGTCACCCAAGAGTAAGCTGCCTGTAAGCACAGAGGCAAAGCAGTCTCCTGTGCCCGGATAAAATGCAGGAATATAGGCGCAATCTACACGCCAAAAACGCTTTTGTTCCGCGTGGTATGCTACAACAGACGTATAACCATGACGCGGGTCAATAGGCGCGCTTGTAATAATTGCTACTTTGGGCCCCATGTCTGTAAGGCGCACAAGACGCTCGCGTATGGCCTTTACTGTAAGCGTGGGCGTATATGCTTCATTTAAGAGCCAGCAACTTTCCGAATGGTTCGGAGTAATACAATCAGCATGACTTACAAGATGACGCATACGCACAACCATGTCGGGCGTCATAGTTGGGTCAAGCTTGCCATTGTCACCAAGTACAGGATCAACGACTGCGAGACCCCCTTCACGCTTGCAATGCCGAATGGTCTCCTCTACAACTTCCATTTGTTCGGGGGAACCTAAGAAACCGGAGTAGACACCTTCAAATGTCAAAGAAAGATTTCGCCAATGGTCTAAGAAGAGGCGCATTTCTTGTGCTAAGTCGCAGAAGGAAAAGTCTGTAAATTCCGTCGTGTGCGTTGAGAGCACCGCAGTAGGCATAGGGCATACCTGTATGCCCATGACCGATAATATCGGAATGACGACCGTCAAAGACGTGCGCCCAAAGCCAGACAAATCATGTATAGCCGCAACTCGTGGGACAGGTGTTTGCATAGAAAAGGAGGTCATCGGCTTTTGTTACCCTTTTTGAGATATGTGTCATTGGGATATTCGTCGTTGAACTCTTCAGCGTCAGGATATTTGTCATAAGGGTATTCGCTGTGAGGGGGGGGATTATCGAGCGAATTTTTAGGAGCGTGCAGCATAGCCTCAAATTCTTCTCGTTCGTCTTCTGTAAGGCAAAATGTGTGTTCGTCTTGTGGAAACGCGCCTGTTCGCACATCGTTTGCATAGGTGGCGACAGCGCGAGTAATAATAGAGCCAAGACGCGCATAGGCTTTTACGAAGCGCGGCGTGCGTGTAGGATTCATACCTAAAAAATCGTGGAAGACAAGGACTTGTCCGTCGCACTCTGCGCCAGCGCCGATGCCTATGGTGGGTATTGTCAGCGCTTTTGTGATTTCTGCTGCCACTTCCCGGGGGACACATTCTAGCACTAGGGCAAAGCAGCCTGCTTCTTGCAGCATAAGAGCCTCGTCCATCAGTGCTTTTGCGGCATTTGCCTCTCGTCCTTGCACCTTATAGCCGCCCAATGTTGCTACTCTTTGCGGTGTGAGTCCCACATGTCCCATGACGGGAATGCCAGCCCCTACAAGCGCGCGTACTTGTTCTAAAATTTGGATGCCGCCCTCCATTTTGACTGCACGTGCGCCTCCCTTTGCCATGAGCAAGCCTGCATTGGTAAGAGCGCTCTTGACGCTGTCTTCATAGCTTAAAAAAGGCATATCGCACACGACAAGGGCGCGTGGACGGGCAGCTGTGACGGCGGCGCAATGGTGCACCATCATATCAATGGTAACAGAAAGTGTGTCTTGCTTGCCAAGCATGACCATGCCGAGGGAATCACCTACAAGTATAATGTCTACGCCTGCCGCATCGGCAAAAAAGGCGGACGGGTAGTCATAGGCCGTCACCATAACAAGGCGTTGTGCGCCCTTTGACGCGGTAATGTGTACACTTGTCAAAGCATTTTGTTCAGAAGGTGTCGACATAAATCCTCCTTATTGCACACAATGGTGGCTCTAAAAGTAGCATTTACTTGGGAGCTGCGAGCATGCTAATAGTGGTTTGCACGAAATTTTTTAATACATTGCCTGATGGAGTTAAGAAGCCAAGATGGACGACGCGCATAAGTCCTACGAGGGATGAGGCTAAGATACAGGCTGTATCGCCTGGGTGGAGGTCGTGTCGAATAGTGCCATCGCTTTGTCCTTTTTCAATGGATATCTGAAAATCTTCTTGCAAGGAGACGTATATAATGCGTGCGTGTTCAAAGGCGGGGCTGTGTGGTTCACCGTAGCAGCCGGGGACATCGCGCAGTAAGAGTGCGAAGTCTGTGCTATTTTTTTGAACAAAGGAATAACAGGCGCGGATGACGGAAGTGATGCGTTCAAGGCCGTGTTCGTCGCTTTGTAAATCGAGGAATTGATGGACATCTCGTGTCATTTTTTCACGCAATCGTTGGACGAGGGCTATAAAAATGTGCTCTTTGCTTTTGAAATGACGAAATATAGTGCCTTCTGCCACACCGGATTCTTTTGCCAGTATGGCAGTGGATGTGCGTGCGTAGCCTTTTTCGGCAAATAGGCGTGCGGCGGTTTCTAAAATAATATCTTTTTTCATAATTAGATTGCTTCGTGTGTTTCGTGTTCTGCCAGCCGTGCCAGCCGTGCAGCTTCTTGCTTACGCTCACGCGTTCCCAATGGTTTTCTGCTTTCAAAGTCTGCACTGCGCTCTTGGTGGCGGCAAAAGACAAGGAAGCCTGTGTGTGCCACCATACGGTCCTCGGGGCGCAGGCGATCGGCGATGGGTTTCCAGCGGCGCATAAGGAGTTCGCTGACCTCTAAATCGTCAAAGGGTCCGCGTTCGAGTCCGAGGAGTAATTGGCGTACTTGGTCAACTGTTGGGAGCAGGAAGGCCATAACTGCACCGGGTCGCACTGCGGCCACAGCGTGGTCGAGGTATTCCCACGGGGTGCGCACATCGAGGAAGAGGGCGTCTGCGCCGTTTACGGCAAAGCCTTCGCTGATATCGCGGTGATGCAGTGTGACATTATCACCGACGCCTGCCCATTGAAGATTGCGTTGCACAAGTTTATGAAATTCTTCTCGTGCTTCGTGTGTGTGTACGCGTCCGGTTTTGCCGGAAAACCACGAAAGCCCTACAGTCAGCGCGCCGGAGCCGGAACCTGCCTCGATGATAGTTCGCCCTTCACCTGCGCCTAATCGCATGCAAATATAGGCGATATCCTTGGGATAAATAATTTGTGTTTGGCGTTTTACGCCTTTAAGAAGGTCGTGCAAGACAGGTTCTTGGAGTCGGAGGGGAACATCCATGCTTGTGCGTACTTCGCTGCCATAGCTGGCTTGCGACACGTGTTCCATAGCAAGGATACCATGACCACTGTGCCAATCTTGTCCAGGTTCTACGCGTTTTAAGTGGCGTTTTCCTTGGGGTGTTACAATGAGAACTAAAGAACCATATGGCGGCATATCGACCTCTAAACATAAAAAGTTTCCTGCTCTTTTGGAGAAACAATCTCTTCAAAGCATCATTGCGGCACTGTCTATCATGAAGTGCGTCTTGTGTCAAAACATACCTAGTAGCTTGTGTTTTTTAAAAATTTATTTTGTTTTTTCTGAAAGGCTTGTGGGGGGAAACTTTTTTTGGGAAAAAAAAGCTTTCCCCCAAGAAAAAGAAAAAAA
>CAYJHT010000292.1:0-3666 GCA_964369615.1 uncultured Desulfovibrionaceae bacterium | reverse complement strand
AAAGTGCTGCGCTAAGGGAATTATGTCGCTTTGCCTTTCACACAAGGCAGGCAAAGTGATAGAAAAGACATTGAGACGATAATATAAATCTTTTCTAAACGTTCCTTTTTCCACCATATCTTCGAGGTCGCGATTGGTTGCGGCAATGATGCGTACATTGACATGACACGTTGTGGTGGCACCTATCCGCTCAAAGCTTTTCTCTTGCAAGACACGCAGCAATTTAGCTTGCGTTGTCAAAGAGAGCTCGCCTACTTCATCAAGAAAGAGGGTGCCATTGTCGGCCAGTTCAAAGCGCCCCTTTCGAGTGCGTAAGGCACCTGTGAAAGCGCCTTTTTCATGTCCAAACAGTTCGCTTTCCACAAGGCTTTCTGGCAGGGCCGCGCAATTTAAGGAGATATAGTTTTGATCATTGCGCATGCTATTTTCATGAATGGAGCGTGCAACAAGCTCCTTACCGGTGCCACTTTCGCCGCGAATCATGACTGTAGTATTGCTGGCGGCAACCTGTTCAATGCGCTCAAATATGACTTGCATGGCTTCAGAGTGTCCGACGATACTACGCGAACCGGCTTTCCGCCGTGTGGGAAGGCGTATATTTTCTGCTGTATTTTGTGTATGTTGCATACTATCTTGATGCAATCGAATATAAGGAATGAAGGCATTTGCAATGACAGAGAGCATACGTTCTTCATGGTCCGGATGAATGACGCATGCACGCGGCCTGTCAATACCAAGTGCGCCTATCACCTTATCGTGCAAGGTGATGGGGACGCAAAGAAAGGAGATAGATTCCATTTCTTGCCACGCGTGCGTTCTATTCAGGAATAAGGGATTGTGCACTGCATCTTCCACAAAGAGCGGCTTACCACTTTGGATAACCTTGCCGACAACGCCTTCACCAACAACATAATGCCCTTGTTCTTTCTGTTCGCTGGACAGTCCGGATGCGGCTTCTATGTAGAGGTCGCCATCTACAGGGGAGAGCAGGACAAGCAGAGCGCGTTTTGCATAGGTGACTTCTTGAATAAAGCCCAGTGCGTCGTCAAGTGTGAGCGTTTTCTTATGCAATGCGTCGAGGATCTCCACAAGGCGCATCAAATCTGAGCTTTGGCACGACGCACGCTCTTTACATACGGGGGTGCGTTTTTCCATCATATTTTTCTTCATAGTCCTTTCCATCATAGGCATGTCTCTCTGTTTTTATAATGCAATTTTTGCCCGTGGTCGAGGGCTAATATTGTGCGCGAAAAAAAAGTCCTACAAATTTCCCTTGCCTTCACTCCTGATATCATTATATATAGGCGAACTCGCGCTTCTGCACGGGAGTATTCTTTTGCAACACACATAAGGTATATATTTCATGGAAACACCCAAAAAACCCACAGAAAACAACAACATCCAGCCTGAGAGCCAGGCTCCCACACATGCGAAGACTCTTCGTAATGAAGGCAATCTTGATAAAAATAGCAGCCAGAGTGCAAACATTCCCCTCACCGACAGTATGCTCCAACAATTTATCAACGCCCTCAAACCGCGCCCATTCTATAAGCGACACCCCATCATCTTCGCTTGTATCCTCATATTCTTTACTTTTTCCGTCGCTTCCTGCTTCTTTGCCGACGAAGTGACCCTCACTGACGAAGATCGTATAGCAGTTGTTCGCGTGGAAGGGCTCATCCTCGATACCCGCGCCCTCCTCGAATGGATAGAAAAAGTGAAAAACGACAGCTCCGTCAAAGGAGTCTTATTGCGTATTGATTCCCCCGGCGGCGGTGCTGCCGCCTCTCAAGAACTCCACAGCGCTCTTACAAACCTCGGCAAGCGCAAGCCACTTGTCGCCTCTATGGGGAGCAGTGCTGCCTCAGGTGGACTTATGGTCGCCATGGCAGCCGATCATATCGTAGCAAACCCTAGCACTGTGACAGGCTCTATCGGCGTAAGAATGGATATCCTCCAACTCCACGACTTAATGGAAGGAATAGGAATCGGACGCGAAACACTTAAAACAGGGAAGTACAAGGACGCAGGCGACGCCATGCGCCCCCTCACAGACGATGAACGGATCTATCTTGAAGGAATAATGCACGACATGCATAATCAATTCGTCCTTCTTGTAGCAGAGGGACGAAAAATGTCCCCTAAGCACGTGCGCACCCTCGCCGACGGACGCATCTTCACAGGACGACAGGCCTTTGAACTTGGCCTCGTAGACGCCCTTGGCGGACAAGAAAGCGCGCTTGCAGAACTCTACAGCCAAACCTCCGTCCTGCCAACAACAAAACTCTATGAACGACCGGATCTCATAAATTCGTGGACAGACATTTGGCAAGAACTTGCCGAGTCTGTCTTTAATATGAGCCTCAGTATGACGCAATCCCCCCCGCGTCCTACTTTTTTATATCACTATTAAAAAATATTTTATGAAGAGCTTGCAAAAGTGCTCTCAAAAAGCGCATTAATACTGCCACTGACGTGGTGAGGGAGAAAGAATATGTTTGCCAAACTTGAAGGATTAGAAAAAAAATATATGGAATTGGAAGGACAACTGGCTGAGCCTGATGTCTTCCAAGACCAAGAGCGCTATCGTAAACTTACAAAAGCACACGCAGATCTGCGCGACGTTGTGGAACTGTTTCGAGAACACCGCACCCTCACCCAAGAGATGCAAGAAAATACACAGCTCTTACATGATACCGACCCCGATATTCGTCAAATGGCGCAGGAAGAATTACGCACAGCAGAAGAACGCCTGCCCAATATCGAACAAGAGCTCAAAGTCCTGCTTCTCCCCAAAGACCCTCTCGATGAAAAAAATACAATCCTCGAAATACGCGCGGGCACAGGCGGCGAAGAAGCCGCCCTCTTCGCCGCAGACCTTTTCAGGATGTACTCGCGCTATGCAGAAATAAAGGGTTGGAAAGTGGAGATAATGAGTGAATCACCCTCAGATACAGGTGGTTACAAAGAAATAATAGGGCTTATTACAGGCGATCGCGTCTACAGTCATTTAAAGTTTGAAGCAGGTACACACCGCGTACAGCGCGTTCCCGCTACCGAAGCACAAGGACGCATCCATACATCCGCAGCAACTGTTGCAGTCATGGCCGAAGCCGACGAAGTTGACGTAAATATCCGCCCCGATGATATTCGCATCGACGTTTACCGTGCCTCCGGTGCCGGCGGCCAACACGTCAACAAAACAGAATCCGCAGTTCGCATCACCCACTTGCCCACCAATACCGTCGTTACCTGCCAAGATGAGAAAAGCCAACACAAGAACAAGGCCAGTGCCATGAAAGTTCTCGCCTCACGCCTGCTACAAGTTGAGCAAGAAAAGCAACTCTCCGCCATGTCCGCCGACCGCAAAGCACAAGTCGGCTCAGGTGACCGCTCAGAACGTATTCGCACCTACAACTTCCCCCAAGGACGCTGCACAGATCACCGTATCAACCTCACACTCTACTCCCTTGAAAAAATTATGGAAGGAGAGATTGCCACCCTCGTAGAAGCACTCACAACACACAGCCAAACAGAAGCACTCAAAGCTCAAGGCGATGTCTAAAACGTCACTCTCATTTGTTTTTTGTTTTTTTGTTTTTTGTTTTTTGTTTTTTTAAGTTTTTTTCTTGGGGGGAAACTTTTTTTAGGAAAAAAAAGTTTCCC
>CAYJHT010000291.1:0-3669 GCA_964369615.1 uncultured Desulfovibrionaceae bacterium | reverse complement strand
GGGGGGAAACTTTTTTTTCCCAAAAAAAGTTTCCCCCCACAAGTCTTTCAGAAAAAACACTACACTAAAGAAAAGTGCCATACTGCGGTGCAATATGGCACTTTTTTTCAGGGAAAACCGGCACAATCCTGTAAAGTTATACGGCATAATCGCCGCGGTTGAACTTAAATTTTTCTGTTGTTGCAAGAACGTCAAGTTCATTTACAATACTGGCCAAGTTTGGGTTGTGCTTAATAGCAGCTCCTGATTCTGCCTTAAGCGTTGCAACTTGCGCTTCAACACCTTCTAAAATGCCATAAGCACTGCGCAAGTTTCCTGCATTTCCTGGCGTACCAAGCACATTTACATAGGATTCCCACATATCCAGAGCGCCAGAGGCTTGATCAAAAGCTTTTGCACTGTCAGCAATTGTAGGCTGTTGTGTCATCTCTTGTGAAAGAGAGACCGTATCCACATCTCCTAGGATGAACTGGTTTACAAGACCAGTTTGCATTCCGGGCCCAAGGGGCACAGCAGATGAGCTTGTTTCTGTACTGCCAAGGGACATTTGTTGAGCAAGCGTTGCTTCAAATGAGTCCTTTCCGCTCTTTTGTTGCGTAGTGGACGTCTTATTTGCCTGAAGCTCTTGTTGCTTGCGCAGAATTTCGAGTTGTTCTGTGCGAATATTCATAACTCCTCCAGACCTTGGCTTTTGTTGATATTATGCAAAAAGTTTGCCATGGTCTTGTTTATGTATAAAATGCTAATATTGTAAGCTCTTGTTGAAAGTTTATGGGAAAATCTTGCCCCCACAATCGCCTGCATAGGCATTCTCCGTCTTAATGAGGAAAGAATGTGCAGCCACCTGCTTTGCATTTGAGTATAGATTCGAAAAATGAAAAGCTGCGAGAAGAGAAGGATTGTCCCCTCCCGTAAAGGTATTGGGCATTTTTTTCCGCTTTGAAAAAATGTCATTTTCCCCCAAAAAAGAGGCCATGAAAGACTTGTGTATTCTGCCAAAAAAACGTACTCTTTGCAAAAGATATATTATACGTAGTTTCGCACAATTTTGTGCTGTTATTTGGGAACGATAGAAACATACGAGGTTCCATTTATGCAAGAAGTCAAAAAAATTCTTTGTGCAGTTGATTTGTCAGACCACAGTAAAACCATTGCAAAGTACACTCTCTACCTTGCAAAATCCTTAGGTGCTGAAGTGCTAGTTGTTTATACAGCCCCCTCCCTAAGCCAATATGTAGGGTTCCATGTACCCCCCAATACCATCGAAAACTTTGTGGGAGAAATCGTATCAGGTGCGGAAAAATCTATGGACACCTTCGTGTCTGAAAACTTCCCCGGTGTGACTGCTAGGGGCGAGATTCTTATAGGATATGCGGCGGACGAAATAGTCAATAAGGCCGAAGATGAAAATGTTGACCTCATCATTATGGGCACCCACGGTCGTACCGGTCTTGACCGTATCCTTTTTGGGTCGGTGGCAGAAAAAGTCGTAAAAAATGCAAAGGCACCTGTCATGACAATTAGACCTGATTGATTTTTTTGAAAAGGCATGTGAGGATTTTTTTTGGAAAAAACCTTACATGCCTTTCAGTAAAAACGCACTCAACTCTAATGTCGCTTTGAAGCAGCACAGAGACGAGTGCTTTTTGACGAATTATTCTATAAATCGCACAAGAAAAAGGCCGCAAAATGCTTTGCCTTTATACACCTCGACCCGAAAAATACGTGCGGACTTGTCTACAGAAAATCGCGAGATAAAATCTTTTTTCCGTAAAGTAATGTTACTTTCATTTTTGCGCCCTGTGTCTGCGCCAATAGCATTCACACGATAACCATCTATGCTGTGTACTAAAAATGATGCACGTACAGGAATAATTTGACCGAAAGTGACACGCTTCTCAACACCGTCCACATTCAAAGTCAAGCTATCAAGGCTCGTATCAAGACTGTGCCAGTCCGGAGAAATACGGGTTAATGTACGATTCCCATAATGAACACGCAAATCCTTACCATTAGGCAAAACGGCCATGATAGGCTTCGATGTTATGGCACCGCCAACTGCGCTTGCAGCGACTCCGTGCTCTGAACGCGGCAAGGGCAAGAAATTTATGCGTGTTCTCACATCATCAAGAGGCAAAGTAAGGCGACCATTTGCAAAAGTGACACTCAGGTCGCTGTAAAGCGCTTCACGCACACCGTCAAGAGTCAGTGGAAAATCACGCTCAAGACTTATGCCCGCTTGTGCCGCAAAGGCTTCTATCATCAGTAGGTGATAAAAAACACGTTTTTCTACAGAAAATTCCTTGCTGGCCTCCACACCAAAGGCCGGCTTTCCATGACGCACAGCAAACCATGAAAGGCTCTTTTCCATTTCCTTGTCGCCTTGCGCCGTATGCGTATTATGCACATGGAGGCGGTGCTCCTCATGCAATATATGTGCATTGGCAGCGGACACAACGCGCTCAGCGCTCTCCTCAAGAGCTGACATATCTCCCATGAAGGGCGTAGGCGTAAATGGTTCCGGCATGTGGGCTTGGTCAATAATGATGCTTTGCCCCCATCGCTTAGGACTGTGCAAGGTGTCTTCATACTTTGGTCGATAAAAGCCACTGCCATCATGCAAATTCAATACAAGGCAGACATCTTCATGACGTATAAGCTTTTGTATGCGACTAACAATGGCATACTGCGGGTCTTTTTCGTCAAGAACAGCAAACTTCCTATTCATATCGCCGTGCACACCCCGCGAACGGCGAATGATGCTTGGAAAATTGAGGTTTGGCACTACCCAGACGCCGCCCTTGGTGACCTTGTAGCGCG
Organism: uncultured Desulfovibrionaceae bacterium; assembly: GCA_964369615.1. Lineage (GTDB taxonomy): Bacteria > Desulfobacterota > Desulfovibrionia > Desulfovibrionales > Desulfovibrionaceae > CAYJAD01. The sequence continues at coordinate 849 of CAYJHT010000291.1, read as the reverse complement.
TAGCAATAAGCGTCGCCGCTGAAAAACCGCCGGGTTCATCCCCCTGAATACCGCCTACAATGAGCATGAGTGGCTTAGTCGTCCCCATCCGGAAGAGGCTAAAATCCAATGCGTCGCCTTGTTTTTCTGCATACGCAAGAGCAGGAAAAAAAAGCAGTACGCAGCACGTCGATCTAAAGAATAATTGCAGAAATGATATCATAAATAGTAGTTACACGGCAAGCGTTCGCCGCCGAATAAGATAGAAGACGATAAACGCGCCGACAAGCTTACTGAGCGTCATAGTAATAAAGGCCACAGGTGTGGCTATGCCTACAAGGGTCAAAAAGACAAGGCTGTCAATAGGTGCACCCACTAAGCTTGACAAAAGTATACGCTGTGCAAAGGATTTACCGGTAAATGTGAAGACAGCCCAATCAGTTAACTCGCTGACGGCAAAGGCCGCCGCCGAAGCAAGGGCAAGTTTCGGCGTTGCAAAGTACCAACTCAACACGCAACCAATGAGCATGCCCCATAACACATGGTGCCCCACCTTGCGTTGCGCATAATCACGCACCACAAAGATAAAACCCACAGCCAAAGACAAAGGCGGCCACAGTTCACCGCCCGGCAAAGGCACAAGAGGAACGTGCGCAAAAGACACGTTGATACACAATATAAGAAGAATGTAGCTTGTAATATGTAACATGGAGAGCACTCTATCCCCCTTTGTCGCAGGCGTCAACACACAAATACAGGCATTTTATCTCTTGCCCGCGTCATTCTGAGTGGTTTTTTTATTTTTTTGTTTTTTTGTTTTTTTGTTTTTTATTTTTTAAATTTTTTTCTTGGGGGGAAACTTTTTTTAGG
>CAYJHT010000290.1:0-3671 GCA_964369615.1 uncultured Desulfovibrionaceae bacterium | reverse complement strand
ATGTAGCTGGCAGTGCTGACTATAGCATGCAGAACGTGGACGGTTTCGCCTTCAACGGCGGCGTTGGTTTTGAAATAGGCAACGAGAATCTGACATTCGGCCTTAACTACAACCTCCAAGCCTCTGAACACGAAACAGGTCATATGATATTCGGCACCTTTAGGTACGAGTTCTAAGATTCTATTATAGTATATAAAAAAGCCCTTGAGTGTCATGCTCAAGGGCTTTTTTTGCTCACGCTATTCTTATATTTTTTTGGACATATTCGTTGGGGAAAATTTTTTTTGGAAAAAACTCCCCCCCCAAAAAAAAGCTTTTTTTAAAAAATAAGGCTTCGTCATGAACAAAGCCTCGTGTCTCAATGTATTATAATAACTCTCCGTCCCAATTAAACAAGCCGTGCCTTTGCATTTCCGGCAAGGAATCTGGCACATTCTCCTTCATATGGGCAAAGAAACTGTAACCAGCCTTTTCAAGCTGTGCGCGTTTCTCTGTAAGGTTTAAAGGCCAGCCGGGATAGAGCCACACATTAGAACCATAGTTCTTTGCCCAAAAGATTTCCCCTTTAGGGCTTGCAAACGGCTCACTTGGCCTTATGCCCAGAAGACCAAAACGCGATATGCCCACAGGCCAAAAACCCTCTATAACACAACCAAGAGGCAGAGGACTTTGCGCAGGCAAGGCGAGAAGGTCATCGGCGGTCAGTTCGGGACTCACAAAGGCCGCGCTAAATCCCATGCCTTGCAGTGTACAAAGATATCCCGCATTGGCGATATTACAAAAAGGGCCAGCCATAATATCAAGGGGCTGACGCGCGTCTTGCTGAGCACTTGAGAATAAGCCCATCTGCCACGGCGCATTGCAGACAAAGTGCGTTGCGCCGCTACGACACATCTGCGCCACAAGACGCTGATACGATTGCTCTTCTTCAGGCCAAATGACAGGCGGCAACCACCAAGCCACGCGCGGTACGATCGTGCGCGAAAGCTCCTGTGCCTTGGGCGAGAGCCACAAAGCCATATGCATATTCTTACTGCCACGCGTTTCACGCCCATGAGGCACGTGGGATGTAAGAAGCATGTCGGGACGTTTTTTTGCGCGCACTGCTGCGGAAAATCGCGGCTTACTGGTAATCGCGCCGCCCGTGGGCACATTGAAACGCGCAAGCTCTTGTTGCGCGCTCTTAATGATGTTGACAAGCTCATGCTCGCGGCGGTCAATAAGAAAGACCATTGTACCCGCCTTGGGCGTCTTGTGCTTGGCGACGCGCAAGACAAGCGTGCCCGCCTTGGGCACACGCCGCGTCACAGACATAGTGTCATGCCAACGCTCATCCTCCACACCGATACGCAAATAATCTTGTGGCACCAGCTCATGGTGCGTCTTGATGCAAGGCCGCCCCTCCGCATCCATATGCACCTTGCCCACAAGAAGACCGGAGCTTGTGCTGTCGTTGGGAGCTGTCGGCACATAGTGCTTCTGAGGAAGGAAACGCGCACGAGAACTCGGTCTACCAAGTGCCATTTCAAGGAAGGAGACAGCCATTTTTTTTGCTTTTGGATCAGCAGGATTGTCACGCAACATCTTATACGCTGTCACCACATGGAAGACATAATGAGGCCCTTTCTTGCGCCCTTCAATCTTCCATGACGCAAGGTTGGGCACTTCAAGAAGTGTCTTTGCAAGGACGTCAATAGAGAGGTCAAGACAGGAAAAATAACGCCCTTTTTGCGCCTTGCGCGTGCGCTGGGCAGGGCGCCTCGCAGAAGGACTTTTAAGCCTTGCGTCGTACTGTCCTTTTTGCTGGACGCTTTGCGCTTGCGCGCGCTGCGCCATCATATGCCCGCCTTGAGTATACACACGCCGACACGGCTGCACACAGCGACCACGCAGGCCGCTTTTACCGCCCATATAACTCGACCAGTAACAACGACCGGAAACGCAATAACAAAGAGCGCCGTGTACAAAACATTCAAGCGTCAGTCCCTCAGGACAGGCAGCGCCCATGGTACGGATTTCATCAATACTCAATTCGCGCGGCAATATAACGCGGGACGCGCCCATTTCCTGCGCCACGCTCAAAGCTGCCGCGTGAGTGGCATTAGCCAAAGTGGATATGTGTAATTCACCAGAAAAATTTGCTTGCTTTGCTAAATAAAGAAGTCCCGGATCTTGGAGGATGATAGCGTCGGGATGCACGTCACGCTCAAGGCGGCTTATAAGATTATAGGCACTTTCCGTGTCCTGTGGTTTTATAAGCGTATTCATAGCCACATAAATACGGACGTTTTTCTGATGTGCATATTCTACAAGGCGAGCCAGTTCGCCTGTGGCAAAGTTGTCAGCCTGCATCCGTGCAGAAAAATGCTTGAGGCCAAGATACACGGCGTCAGCGCCTGCGGCAATGGCGGCAAGTGCGCACGCACTGTCCCCTGCAGGAGCAAGGATTTCAGGTATAATATTCATATTTGATAATACTCTTTGTACCATGTCACAAAATTCATGATGCCCTCACGCAAAGATGTCTTCGGGGAAAATTGTGTCAGATGTGCGAGGGCGTCTACATTTGCATGCGTAGAAGCCACATCGCCCGGCTGCATGGGTAAGAAATTTTTGACAGCCTTCATGCCGAGGCAGTCCTCAAGAATTGCTATAAATTCCCCAAGTTCTACAGTGTCATTGTTGCCAATATTATAGATGCGCCACGGGGCACTGCTCGTGGCAGGATTAGGCGCTTCGGCATTCCAAAAGGGGTCAGGCGTCGCAGCAATGGGAAGCACACGCACAACGCCCTCTATAATATCGTCGATATAGGTAAAATCCCTCTGAGATTTTCCGTGGTTGAAAACATCAATAGGCTTTCCTTGAAGGATAGCCGTAGTGAAAAGGTGCAATGCCATATCCGGACGACCCCATGGGCCATAAACAGTAAAAAATCGTAGACCTGTACACGCAAAATTATAAAGGTGGCTATAGCTGTGCGCCATAAGCTCATTAGCCTTTTTTGAGGCCGCATAAAGACTGACAGGATGGTTGACAGGATGCTCTTCATGATATGGGCGCGAAGCGTTAAGGCCGTATACAGAGCTTGAGGACGCATATACAAGATGTTCCACATGATGCTGGCGGCAGCCCTCTAAAATATTTCCAAAGCCTACGAGGTTGGCTTGCACATAGGAGCGCGGATTTTGTAAGCTGTAGCGCACGCCTGCCTGAGCTGCCAAGTGTACGACGTGGCTAAAACCTTCATCGGCGAAGAGGTCCTCGAGGAGGTCGTGCTGGGCAATGTCACCAAGAACGAAGCGAAATGCGGCAGCATGTTCCCCATGCATAAGTTGTGCGAGGCGATTCTTTTTCAGCTCTACATCATAGTAATCATTGCAATTATCGATACCCACAACACTATGTCCCATGCGCAATAAGCGCAAGGCCAACTGGTGTCCAATAAAGCCTGCAACGCCTGTAATAAGTATATGCATAATCCCTCACATATGCTGTCACGCTATCGCGCTTTCTCATAGCAGCTGACGGGGTTGAAATGTGTTTTTTAGAATGAAAGATTCAAAACAATACTTTGGTCACAAAAAAGCTATCGCATACCACTCTCAATATTGCAAAGTTTTTTTTGAAAGAGGTTTGGGGGGAAGCTTTTTTATTTTTATTTTTGTTTT
>CAYJHT010000289.1:0-3681 GCA_964369615.1 uncultured Desulfovibrionaceae bacterium | reverse complement strand
CAAAAAAAGTTTCCCCCCACAAGTCTTTCAGAAAAAATAAAATAAAATAAACTTTTAGAAAAAAACAATACAATACAAAAACGCTAGTTTTCTTTAAGGCCGTCGAGTTCGTCGAGATCAATGTGGCCCTTTTCGATCATATCCAAAAAGACTGTAACAATTTCGGGGTCAAATTGTGTGCCGCTGCACCGTTTAAATTCGTTGATGACCCAATTGATACTTGTGGGGCCGCGGTAGATTCTTCGGGAGGCTATGGCGTCAAAGCTATCGGCTACACAAATGATGCGTGCGACGAAGGGGATATCTTCGCCGGAGAGATTGTTGGGGTATCCGCCGCCGGCATAGTGTTCGTGGTGGAATTTTGCACCTAGTGTAATATCATCTATGACTGTCATATTTTTAAGTATTTCGGCACCGAGGGCGGCGTGGCTTTGCATGATGGCATATTCTTCATCGTTCAGGGCTGTGGATTTTTTCAGGATGGCATCGGGGATACCTATTTTACCGATATCATGGAGCAAGGCGGTGTAATAGAGGGAATCGAGGGCAAGCTCATCGTAACCGAATCGGGCACCTAGAGCGCGAGAGTATTTGGCGACGCGTACAGAATGTCCTTTTGTGTAATTGTCTTTAGCGTCGATAGTGTTGGCTATGGCGGTGATAGCTTGAGTTGTGATTTCGCGATATTCTTGTTGGCGTTCGAGGATGCGGCGTTCGCGTACACGATAGAAGGCATTGACTATGCATATGCCTACAAGCAGGCATGCCACGGCGCTGAGTATTTGGATTAAGATGTTTTCATACCACGGCGCAACTTTATAGATACGCAAGGGCGCAGGTGATACGGTGGCGAGGCCGTCGGCATTGGTGCCTGAGAGAGTAAAGGAGTAGTCACCGCTTGGCAAATTTGTATAGGAGACGCTTGAGTGGGCACCTAGGGAGACGGTTGTGGCATGTTGTGAGAAGCCTTGGAGCTTATAGGTAACTGTACTGCGTGCATTATCCACGTAGGTGAGGTTTGCAAAGTGGATGGTGAGACGTTCATTTGTGGGGGGGAGGATAATTTCATCAAAATTAGTATAGTACATCTTCCCATCCACGTCTACGGCGCTGATATTTGTGAGTGTGGGGCGTCTGGCGAGAGGCATGTGCAGGACGTCGAATGAGAAGAGGTTTTCATCAGAGAGCAAGTAGACGATGCCCATATCTGTCATAAATTGCATAGCATTGCCAGTACCTAGGGCAGCGAGATTTTTGTCAAAGAAGTGTTGGATGGTACCATTGCGCAAAAAGAGATCTGTTTGTGTTGTGTATAGGCCACCGGATGTGAGGATGAGCATAATATCGTCATAAAAAAGAAAGTCTAATATATTTCCTTTAGCGCGGAAGGAGGAGACGGGGTGTACGCGTATGCCGTCGAAGACTTCCACAGTGTTTTTCCCTGTGGATATGAAGGTTTTTTGGGTACGCGGGTCATGACGCATGCGCAGAACCATGTGGCTTGAAAGGCCGTGTGCTTCTGTGAAATTTGTGACAGTATCGTCCAAAATTTTGTAGATGCCGCCATTGGCACTGCCGACAAGCACGGCGCCTTGTGCATCTTCTGCCATACTTAACACTATGGATTTGTGGAGACCTTCTTGCGTTGTGTAACTTTTGACGATGCTGTCTTGTGAAATGACGTTGATACCATGGGATGTTCCCACCCAGATTTCACCGTTACGCCGCTCAAGGAGGCTGTAAATGCGTGTGCTTAGAAGCCCGTCCTTGAGTGAGAAGGTGCGCATATCAAAGTCTGGACTGACTTTGACGAGGTTAAATTCATGATTGTCGGTGGAAAGCCACAAATTATTTTGACTATCTACGAGAAAGTTTTTGATTGCGTGTCCATAGGCGGTATCGGTGAGGATATTGTCTACAAAGATATTGTCTTCCTTGGCTAAAAGTTCTTTATTCGTTGCAATATAAAGTAGGTCGTTCCAGAAGACGGTGGCATTGAGGAGTGCGTCATTGTGTGCGTGTGCAAGAAGTTCGTTGCGGAATTTGCTCTTGCCAAGTAAGAGGAGACCTTGGCGCAATGAGGCAAGCCAGTAATTTCCTTCATGGTCTTTTATCATGCGTTCAAGCGCGTGGCGAACCTTAAGCCCTTCGACACTCACAAAGCGCCCTTGCTGTGTCATGTAGCCAAGACCAGTATTGCCTAGAACCCACAATTTGTCATCATCATGAAAAAAAGATTTAATATTAGATACTTGTCCTGCAAGCTCATAGACCTGTGTGATGACGAATTTGTCTGTATAGGTCACTTCTGCGAGGCGATCAATTTCTGTACCTACTAGCACGTGCGCGCCGCGTGTGGTGAGAGCTGTGGGAAAGGCTATATGTTCATTCTTTCTGAAATCCCCGATATTGAGAATTTTGTCATCCTTTAAGATGAAAAAGCGATAGTCATCTGTCAGTGCCCAGAGCCTGTTTTGCGTGTCAAAGACCATATCTTTAAAAACGGCTCCATCAAGAAAGGGATCATTTAAAAAGACGAGTCCACCGTGGACAATCTTGGCAAGTCCGCGTGTCGTTGCGACAAAAATCGTTCCCATTCCATCTTGAGTGATGGAACGGATGCCAAAGGAGGCGCTCTCTGCGCTTGTATTATGTGTGAGTGTGTGCGAAAAAATCTGTTTAAAATCGCCGTTTTTATAGGCGTATAGGCCATTGTCAAAGCTGCCTACATAGAGCGTTCCGTCTTTTGCAACAAAGAGCGTTTGAATCATGTTTGCGAGAAAGTCAGCGTCCATCTCTGGCGTGATATGTAAGAAGTTTTTCCCATCAAAGCGGAAAAGGCCATTATAGGTGCCGACCCAAATATAATCGTTTCCCGTTTGAGCAACCTCTGTGACGACAAGGTTTGACAGGTGTGATTGTGCATTATAGACACGCTGCATACGCTCTGCGACAAAATCATAATCTATACTTACGCGAGTCGCGCCGTGCCCATCTGCGGGAAGATGGAGAAGCGTACACACAAGGAAGAGGGCGAGAAAATATTTTTTAATCATAAATGCCTGCCGGGGCTATATTTTTGATGAAAAAAACAAAATAGTACGAAAGGATGCACTTTATTCGTCCTTCTACACCCTCACGCAGCGCACGTCAATACCATGAGCAGCCTTCATACAAGACCTTCTCAGCTGTTGAGGATTATACACGCACATGTATTCTTACTTGAGATGCTTTTGGGGGACTTATGCCCTTTAGGGTGAAACTCTTCGTCAAACAGTATCCTTAAGCCGGAAGAGCTAAATATATGAAAGAGTTTCCAGTCGAATGCTGTGATTATGCACGATAAATAAGCCTACATTTTGTTGACAAATATCCATCATCCGCATAGACTTTGCGAAGTGGGCGCGTGGGCTAAAACCTAAAGACAAGCTTAAATGAAAGGCCGCTTTTAAAAGAATACTTAAAAAAAGCACCCTTTCAACTCTTCCATTAAAAAGTGCCAACTACCTAGTTAAAAAGATGATTTTTTTGAAAGACACTTGGGGGGGAACTTTTTTTTAGAAAAAAAAAGCTTTCCCCCCAAACCCCCTTCAAAAAAAACCATCTGTTTAGCTAAACAATCGGCGCTATTGTATGGATAACACGAAATATATTTTAGATACTACCTTAAATTAACATATT
>CAYJHT010000288.1:0-3700 GCA_964369615.1 uncultured Desulfovibrionaceae bacterium | reverse complement strand
TTTTCATACATTTCCAACCTATTAAAGATATAATTTTTTGTGTGGCACTTGCCTTTTGTGAAGGCAAGCTCCCTTTCCTAACTGTATCCAATGTAACAATATTAAGGATCTTGTTCTCCTATTGTAGAGGACAAGGTTTGTAAGAGGGTGAGTAATTGTTGCCATTCCTCTTCAGAGGTGCGTGCAATGAAGTTTTCCTTAATGGGATTTTGCATACTTTGTACACATTGCAAACAAACATTTTGCATGTTCCATCCTTCTTGAGTAAGGTGTACATGCTTTTGCCTTTCATCTTGTGTGCCTTGTATTCTGCGTACATAGCCCTTACTTTCTAAGGCATTAATCAACCTGCTGACGCTTGATTTTTCTTGTAGAAGAACGCGCCCGATTTCCTGCTGGGTTGTGCCGTCCATGAAGAAGAGGACAAAGAGGACGCGGCATTGTTCAGGGGTGAGGTCGACGTTCACCTGCTGCAAATGGCGTGCTAAAAGTCTCACCAAGGAGTGATGGATACAGCTCACGTGTCGCCCAAGGGATTGTGAGGCAAAGATTTTGAGTTCATCAGAAAGCATGTGTGGTTGTTTATGCAACTATTCTTGCTTTGTCAAGAGGACGAGAGGACATTTTTTGAAATGCTTGAGGGGAAAACTTTTTTTGGAAAAAAAAGCTGCACTTTCAACATAAATGTAAGCTTTCAAAAAACTAAATATGTTTATTTAGAAATAGCCCTTATAAAAAACATCTTAAAAGCACAAGGCAGACCTAAAGAAATCTACATACAAGAACTTGACAAAATACGACTCCCGTGTCAGCAAATTGGGTGAAAAACAATACTCAAACGGAGGACTCTATGTATTTGGCAATTATGGCCATAGGCGGTATAGTTGGGGGACTTGTGGCGAGTAATAAAGGGCGTATGGTCTTTGTTTGGACTGTCGCCTGTGGCCTTATGCCATTGGCACTGCTTATTCTTTTAGCTTTACCGCGTCTTCCTAAAGTTGGTGTTTGGCGACCTTGCCCTTTGTGCTTACGCATTATTCCTTGGCAAGCGACTGTGTGCGCTGCATGCTTGCGCAATGTCCCACCGCCGCATGCAGAAACATGCCCATTTTGCACCACCCTTATATGGGCCGGAGAGGGAACATGCTCAAAGTGTGGGCGTAGCCCACAAGACGAACACAACGAATCAAAAAAAGAGGATTAAAACTATGAGTTACATGAAAAAAAATGCGACTACTATTGCAGTCGCTTTGTGTATTGTCTTGCTTGCCTGCTTCTCTTTTACAGCACGCGCACAAGCTGCATCGCCGACAGGTGCACTCCAAGACGCTGTTGAACGCGGAACGCTGCGCGTCGGCATGTCTTCCTTTGTGCCATGGGCAATGCAGGATAAAGAAGGAAAATATATCGGTTTTGAGGTCGATGTGGCGCGTCGCCTTGCCAAAGACTTTGGTCTGGAACTGGAAATTCTTCCTACCCGCTGGTCTGGTATTGTACCAGCTCTCTTAACAGGCAAGTTTGATATTATTATCTGCGGCCTTTCTATCACGCCGGAACGCAGCTTGCGCGTCAACTTTTCCATCCCTTATGACCACACGGTCATTGAAATCGTCGGACGCAAAGACAAACTCAAAGAAGGCAACGATATCAACGCGTACAACAACACAGAAACAATCATCTCTGTGCGTACAGGTACAACAGCAGCAGCAGCGGCCAAGAAAACATTGCCTAAGGCAATCATCCGCTATTTTGATGATGAAGCCTCAGCCGTTCAAGAGGTACTCACAGGCCGTGCCACGATGTTTTTTACATCAGCCCCCCTCGGCACATTTGAGGTGCTGAACAATGAAGATGTATTACGCCACCTTATTGAAGACGGCATCTATCCACAGCCCATTGCTATGGCAGTACGCAAAGGAGATGCCGACACACTCAATGCACTCGACGCATGGATTCGCAACCTTGAAGGCGAAGGTTGGTTAGAGGAACGCCGCCGCTTCTGGTTTGAGAGCAAGGATTGGGAAGACCTGCTTCAATAATAGACGATTGAAAAATTTTTGAAACGCATGTGGGGGAAAATTTTTTGAGAAAAAAATTTTCCCCAAACCCCTTTCAAAAAAACACAATTAGAATGCCGTGTCATCTGTCATTTATGCGTGTTTCTTGCGCACCAAGTGCGTACAACTTTCCACATGTGTCGTGTGAGGAAAGAAATCGAAACCTTGAACGCTTTCAATGTCGTAAAGGACTGTAAGTTGCGCAAGGTCTCGTGCAAGCGTTGCAGGATTACAAGAAATATAAATGATATGAGTGGCTTGACTTTTGAGTAGCACAGGAAGCAAGTCCTTGTGTAGCCCTGCGCGTGGCGGATCAAGCAAGATAGTGTGCGGTGAAGGCCATGTGCCGGCGCGTTCGTGAGCCTCCCCCGCACGATAGTGATATTGACTTAGGCCGAGCCTGCTGGCATGCCCTACACGCATACCTTGAGCCGCACGCGTTGCACGCGCAGCGTTTATGCGCGCTGCATGGACGGAAGCGCGTTGCACATCCACTCCGTAAAGTGCTGTCTCATGGATTGACTCTTGCGCGGCCATAACATTGAGTCCGGGCGCGCCGACACCACAAAAGATATCCCAGAAACAATGTGGGGTGCTTGGGGGTTCAAGAGGCAGTGTCCCAAGATATTCACACAATTTTGTGGCAGCATGTGTATTGACCTGAAAAAAACCATCATGAGCGAAAACATACGGAATTGCGCCAAGCTCCTCCCGCCAGACATCTTGCCCTAAGCGGGTGATGCATTTTTCGCCCTGCGCAATAGGAGTGGCGGCGCTGCGTTCCTCATGAACAAAGCCCGTCACAATCTGCTTATCGTGAATTTTCATGTGCAGAAGTTTTTGCCCCATTGCAGCAATGTCATTACACTGTTTTTTATCCGCAGGGGCAGTGATACAGTGCACAAGGCACTGCTTATTTCCTTGAGGATCTGAAGCTACGGGGCGGCGCACGGTTATAAAGCGCCATATACCGCCTGAGGCTTCTGTCCATACGGGCAAGTTCAAGGACGTCGTAAGTGTGCGCACAGCGTCGAGGACATCCATACATTCTTGAGGCATAAGCTTACACTTATGCACATCAAGCACAGTGTGGCTTCCCTTCATACGCAAACCAAGGGCAAGTGCCCCACCCTCCTTTTCTCCAAAGGCGAAGGTCATTTTATTACGATAGCCCCATAGGAGGGGGGAAGGCAGAACGTCGTGTAAAGGCACGTCCTTCATGCCACCTATACGGCTCAGGGCGCTGTAAAGGATGTGTTTTTTCCAGTAAAGTTGTTTATCATAAGGCAGAGCTTGAAGGGAACATCCGCCGCATAAATGCGCGTGAGGGCAGGCGGGCTCGATAGTATCGGGGGCGTTTTCGAGAATGTCGAGGCATTGCGCTTCAGCGAAGGATTTCTTGCGCGTCGTAATACGCACACGCACCTTTTGAAAGGGAAGAGCGTCTTGTACAAAAACAACAAGCTGACCGTCGAGCCTGCCCACAGCTCTGCCGTCATGCGAGAGGGATGTCACCTCAAGTTCGCATATCTCACCGACGTGGAACATCATTGTCCTCCCTTTTTTATTTTATTTTTTATTTTTTATTTTTTATTTTTTATTTTTTTAAGTTTTTTTCTTGGGGGAAAACTTTTTTTAGGAAA
>CAYJHT010000287.1:0-3706 GCA_964369615.1 uncultured Desulfovibrionaceae bacterium | reverse complement strand
TATCAATCGTGACAACCTTATCAAGATGAAAAAGCCCAAGGGCAAGGGTGATATTTTAGCCACTCAACAAAAGCACACCCTAGAAAAGCACGAGGGGTAAACTTTTGTGAAGAGTAAAATATTTTCAATACATTACAGAAAAGCACACCCCACAAAAGCACAGGGGCGCACCATTGCTGTAATGCATTGAAATATAAAATAAAACACAAAACAAAAAAACACTTACTAAAGTAAGTACCTATGCAGGGCTTTTCTAAGGAAACGCTGATTTAATCGAATTCTTGTTCTTTAACAAGGAAAGCGAATTTCGAGAAGCACGCGGTATATGAGACATATATAAGTGTTTCGCGAGATGAGCTTGACGCAGTTAAAGGGCAAAAAGGCATTAACTCAGCGTTTCCCTAAGCCTTGCATGGCCCTTACAAGCATTAAGTAGAGCCGAGGCGAGGCACTATGAAAACTATGGCTCTTCCTGAGGTGCTCATGAAATATGCGAGCTAGAATGACGTGATGCAAAAAAATGCGTTCTGAGGAAAAACTTGCAAGTGCATAGACTCTACGCTACAATACCCTCGCATATTAAATTATGGAGATATTGTATGGTGAGCACAGCTCTTCTTTTTTCTGGTCAAGGCGCACAAATAACAGGCATGGGGCGAGACCTTGCAGATAAATCGTCTGCAACATATAACCAAGATGCCCTCAATCTATGGAAAAAGGCCGAAAATATCAGTGGCCTCCCTCTGCGCGAAATATACTGGGATGGTGATGATGAAGCCATGGCAGACACACGCGCACTGCAACCTGCCTTGACTGTTGTCAATATAACACTCTGGCAAGCTCTGTCTGTGCGCTGTGACGCACACGCTGCCGCAGGGCATAGCCTTGGTGAATACGCTGCCCTTGTCGCAGCACATGCCCTTGATATTGACACGACATTGCAGCTTGTAAGCCTGCGTGGGCGCCTCATGTCAGAAGCCGACCCCAACGGCAAGGGAAGTATGGCAGCGGTGCTCAAGCTTGACCAAGAAACCATACAAAATCTCGTGCAAAAAAGTGCTGAAACTACCGGTGAAGAATTGCGCATTGCCAATTATAATACGCCAGCACAATATGTCATAAGTGGCACAAAAAATGCTGTCAACAACATGCTTGATACGGTCAAAAACCATAAAGGCAGAGCCATTGCTCTCAAAGTGAGCGGAGCCTTCCACAGCCCACTTATGCAGGAAGCCGCCGACGAGCTTGCACCGCTCATAAAGAAAGCAGACTTCAAAAACCCTCGTATTCCCGTTTATTGTAATGTCAACGCAAAGGCCACGCACGACGCTGCCGCCTTGCGTCAATCCCTCTTAGAGCAAATGACTTCCTCTGTACTTTGGATTGATACCATACAAAATATGTGGACAGACACTCTCCGTCGCTTCGTTGAGATTGGCCCCAAGGTCGTCCTTGCAAAAATGGTGACACCCTGTCTTGCCGATATGCCCACAGAACAGCTCTCTACAGCAACAATCAGCACTGCGGAACAAGCTCTACAAGGGGTATAATTTTATTTTTTAAAAAAGCTTTCCCCCCACAAGCCTTTCAAAAAAAACAATAATAAGCTTCTAGAGGATAGAATGCAGGTAAAGTACATTTTGCGCGACGCGCTTCAAGATATCGTAGAAAAGTTAGGATTTATATGGCCTGAAAAGGTGACCATCGAACCACCACGTCAAGGCAAACACGGCGGCGACCTCGCTGTCAATATCGCTATGGTCTTAAGCGCCCAAGCAGGCAAAGCGCCGCGCGTCCTTGCTGAAAGTATCGCAGAGCATTTACGCGCCAGCACTCTACCCATTGCCGATGTCAGCATCGCAGGCCCCGGCTTTTTAAATATTACCTTTAGCCCTGAACTGTGGCACAATGCACTCATCCATATGGAAGAAAGCGCCGCACACTTTGGAAGCACAAAGCATGGCGCAGGGAAAAAAGTACAAGTAGAATTTGTCTCAGCAAATCCTACAGGCCCCCTCCATATCGGTCACGGACGCGGCGCAGCTGTGGGTGATAGCCTCGCACGTATTTTGCGCTATGCCGGCTATGATGTCCAAACGGAATATTATATCAATGATGCAGGAAGGCAAATGCGTCTGCTTGGCTATAGTGTATGGCTGCGCGCAAAAGAACTGTGCGCACCACCTGTGATATTCCCTGATGAATATTACAAAGGAAGCTATATCATAGACATTGCACGTGACATGCTTGATAAAGGTCTCCTCACAGAAGATATGCTACGCACGCAAGAACCGGATGACAAAGCACAAGATATCTGCTATGACTATGGCATGAATGCCATTTTAGACGGAATCAAGGCAGATTTAGCGCGCTTTCGTGTCCTGCATGACAATTGGTTTTCGGAAAAATCTCTCGTGGAACGCGACGCCGTCACACAGGCCTTTGCGCGCCTTCGTGAAGCAGGCTTATCCTTTGAACAAGACGGTGCCCTGTGGTTTCAAACCACAGCGCAAGGCGATGACAAAGACAGAGTCTTGCAAAAATCGGACGGCTCTCTCACCTATTTTGCCTCAGATATTGCCTATCATCATGACAAATATCAACGAGGTTTTGACAGAGTCATTGATGTATGGGGCGCAGATCACCACGGCTATATTGCCCGCATGCGTGCCGCTGTCCATGCCTTGGGACGCGAACAAAGCGATTTTGATGTCGTGCTCATCCAGCTTGTGAACCTTCTGGAAAATGGCAAAAACATGAGCATGTCCACCCGCGCAGGCACCTTTGAAACCCTTGCCGACGTGGTTCAAGAAGTGGGCGTGGATGCGGCGCGATTCATGTTTCTTTCGCGCAAAAGCGACAGCCCCTTGGATTTTGACCTTGAACTTGTTAAGCAACGAAGTATGGATAATCCTGTGTACTATGTGCAATACGCCCACGCGCGCTTGTGCGCCGTCTTGCGCCGCGCAGAACAGCGCGAAATACACTGCGACAGCGTGACAAAACTTGAACACCTGCACATACTTACACAAGATGACGACATAGCACTCATACGCATGGCTGCACGCTTTCCGGAAGTTGCAGCAAGTGCCGCAGAGCATTTGTCCGCACACATTGTCAGTAACTATCTGTCTGAATTTGCAGGTGCTTTACACAGTTATTATGCAAAAAATACTGTCATTCAAGAAGACGATATGCCACTCACAAAGGCGCGTTTACGACTCTTGCGTGCTATCCGACATGTTTTTGCCAACGGTCTCGAATTATTAGGAGTCAGTGCGCCGGACACCATGTAATTTTCATCCTCTTTCAACGACAATTGATTGAGGAAAAACGATACTTTTATGGCGAAGAATATACTTGATTGCGAGGAACATTATGGCAGAAAAAAATAAATACGGTCTCTCCGCAAAAAATGTGCGCTCGCAGCCCCATGCCACAGGGAGCGTGCCACCGCGTCCTCTTCCCAAGAATGTCCGCAAAAACCCTTCCAAAGACGGCGAAAAGGACGAAAAAAAGGACGCTAAAGAAGACGATAAGAATAAAAAAGACCAAGGCTCACAGCCTGATAAGGACGCTGAAAAAAAAGACGGCGATAAAAAAGACGGTGATAAAAAAGACGGTGATAAAAAAGATGATGACAAAAAGGAAGGCGACAAAAAAGATGGCGACAAAAAAGATGATGACAAAAAGGATGCCAAACCGC
>CAYJHT010000286.1:0-3730 GCA_964369615.1 uncultured Desulfovibrionaceae bacterium | reverse complement strand
ACTATACAATCGGCGCGCTTGCATGAAAATCATGAGAGGAAATTGCCGATTATGTCGTCCTTGTCTTACTTGAAGCCTTGGCACACTCTCAGTAGTATTTAGCAAGCACTATTGAGAATGCCGTGCCTTGTAGCAAGAAAAGTAAAAAAATTTTTACTAAAAGACTTGCCTTTTCAGCGCGAGTGTGTCAATAAAGAAACTTGGTGACGGTGACACGGCATTTCGGATACATGTTGTGTCAATAAAAGTCGCGAAGACGACTTATATACAGCACTTTTTACGGTCATTTATGACCACCTATTCATTGAATAAGGAAGGAAAATCATGAAAAGACTTGTTACCTTGCTCCTGACTGCCGGCATGTTGCTTGGCGCCGCTTCCGGCGCTTCCGCCATCGATTTCAAAGCCAAAGGCCAATGGATTTTTGGGTTTGGCGCCCTTGATGCGACCTTTTCTAAAACTGAGGGTCAAGGCAGTGGCGGTGACACATTCTCTGCTATGCAACGCGTACGCTTACAAATAGAAGCCATTGCTTCCGAGTCCCTCTCTGGTACCGTCATGTTTGAAATTGGCGATACTCGTTGGGGTCGAAATAATGGCGGCGGTGCTCTTGGGGCTGACCAAACTGTCATTGAGCTTCGCGGCGCCTACATTGACTGGGTTGTACCTAGCACAGAAGTGAAAGTGCGTATGGGTATCCAACCCATAGCCTTCCCAAGCGTTGCCGGCGGCCCAGCCATTCTTGACGACATGACCGCAGGTATCGTTGTGTCCACACCATTTAACGATATGTTTGGACTGACCGCAGTATGGGCTCGTCCTTACAATGACAACTTTACTACTCCTGACGCAGGTATTGGCGCTGGACGTGGCCAAAATTCGGCCAACTACCTTGACAATGTTGATATTTTTGCCCTCATGTTACCTGTAGCAGGTGAAAATTGGAAGGTAACTCCTTGGGCATCTGTGAGTATGATTGGTCGTAATGCTGTGAGTTCTTTGGCACAAGCTGTTGCACGTGACGACAGCGCTGATGGAAATGCAGCAGGTATGGTCGTACAGGGTATGCTTCCCGCATGGACTGCCCCTGGTACCGATGATAGCCCCTATGCTACAGCATTTTTTGCAGGTTTGCCTATGGCGTTCACCTTTGATAACTTCAACGTTGAACTTGACCTTAACTACGGAAGTGTGACAGGTTACGGTGAAGCTGGCGACGGTGCTAGCACAAATCGTAGCGGCTGGCTCATCAAGGGCCTCTTCGAATACAGAATGGATTGGGGTACTCCCGGTCTCTTCGCATGGTACGGTTCCGGTGATGACGGCAACGAGAGAAATGGTTCTGAATCCATGCCTTTCATCGATCCAGCAGGTTACTTCACTTCCTTCATGGGTGATGGTGAGATGGGCTGGTCTATTGTAGGCAATGGTGCTGGCTATGACAATATGCTTGCCTATTCTGGCACATGGGGTATCGGCGCACAAATCAAAAACCTTTCTTTCGTGGAAGATTTGAGCCACATTCTCCGCGTTGCATACTGGGGTGGAACAAACAGCACGGAAATGGCTCAGTTTGTTGGCAATACGCGAACAAATGGTGGCTTCTACTTAACAAAGAAAGACAGTCTGTTTGAAGTAAACGTTGATAGCACCTATCAAATTTATGAGAACTTCCAAGCTGTATTGCAGTTGGGCTATATCGCGAACGGCTTAAATGGTAGCAGGGATGTTTGGGGTGACGCTATCGACGTCAAAACAGACGCTTACAGAGCCGCATTGCTCTTTAACTACAGCTTCTAAACCGTCTTTATAAGACAAGCCTTTACATGATTGAAGGGAGGGGTGTTGTGCCTCTCCCTTTTTTCGTGGTGATTTCACAGTGCGAAAGTGGGCGACATAACAGTCCAGAACACAGTAACACACAAGAATAGTGTGTCAGAGCGCTTCAGCACGTCAGAATTGCGTGTGGACCAATGCGAGTGCTTGTGTTCTGTGCATCCACAGTGAGAGTGCATTGTCGTGGAAGGATTGAAAGAGGAACCTTTTATAAAATTGCACTGCGCGGTCGTTCTTGGCGTCCACAAGAAAGAGTGCCCATGCGACAGCATCGTTGCAGGCGCGGCGGAGTGCGTCAAGTACAAGCAGACTGCCTATGTGCTGCCCGTGGAATGCCTTGTCTACAGCGAGGCGTCCTAAGCGTACAGCAGGGACAGCAGGATAGCGAGGCATCTTACGTGCTGTTGCCTCGGGGAGTGATGGGAGCGGGACAGATGCAGCGCATAAGGTATAAAATGCGACGATGCGTTGAGGCTGCGTCCGTGGACATGCTACGAACACAGTGGCAAAGTTTCGCTTCATATCTTGACTTGCAACTGACTGCAAATACATATCAAGTGCAGGTTCACCACACGAAAAGTCCTGTCTGTCCATGTGCGGTGTAATAATATCGATGAGCAAATCTTTCATAACAGGCATTTAATCTGGCCTCTGATATGTGACTCGCGCTGCATACTCTTCCCACAAATTTTTAATAACTTCCGGCGTGTCTCGGACGCATTCATCAGCGAGCGCTTGAGCGAGAAGTTCTTGGTCTTTGAGCGTAAGCTGCACGATGTTCTGATTGGCAATGACGCGTTGTGCCTTTTCCAAGCCTGCTTCCACGAGAAAGTCCGTGCGGGTGCGTCCTTGCATAGCAGCCGCACTCTCAATCATCTCGCGAACGGCTAGAGGGAGTCTCACGTCTATACGTGACATGGCGGGGGTGTCGGGTGTGACTGTCATAATATTCTCCTGTGTGAAGGCATACGGTTTTTTTCCGTACAGATCAAGAAAAAAATCCTCTGGCAAAGCTCTTGAATCCACGATGTTCTCATGTGCCTTTTTGAAAGGGTTTTGAAAAAGACCTTTCCCCTGTTTTTTGCACATGCCATACTTTACATCGCACAATGCGTGTGCTATCGTCCTGAAAATTTCATATATATTTGTGTTGCGCACATGATATGACATGACTTGATATGACATGACATGGGTGCAACATAAAAGAAAAAGCGCCGCGTTTCGGATATAACGCAGCGCTTGAAGGGGTCTTTTCTACGTAGGAAGGAACGCGTGAAAAGACTTGTTACCAGTAGAGGGGAAAAGGAGAACTCGCAATACCCCTTTTCCTCTCTCCATGAGCATTTTACAGGAAACGCTCACAGTTCTCTATGACACGGTGCTCACAGTGTCATCATAAAAGGCTTTTTAGAAGCTGTACAAGAAGAGCAGCGTTGCTTTCCATGCGTCTTGTTTGGAAACACCAGAGTCGGCGCCAAGCTCGTCTTCCCACTTACCATTGTTGATGCCATTGTAAATGTAACCAAGTTCAAACACGGCTTGCAAGTTTTCATATACTTGCCATGTGCTGTCCAATGTCACTTCCAAGAGACTGTCGGCGGTGGTCATATAGTTAAGACCTTGCAGACCACCAAGATGCTGTATCATTTCCGTGCTGTTTGTGCCACCCCAGTACGCGATACGGAACGTATGGCTCAAATCTTCCACAAAGGACATGTCAGCGATTTGCGCGCCGATACCCCATGTACCTACATAGGAAAGCTGCAGGCCGGCGGCATCATCATCTGCTGACCAACCATTGGGAACGTCCTGTATGAAGGACGTGAAGTTGCCAGCAGGAGACAAGTTAGGCATGCGCTCGGAACCGTTTTCGATATTGCCGTCATCAACGGAA
>CAYJHT010000285.1:0-3746 GCA_964369615.1 uncultured Desulfovibrionaceae bacterium | reverse complement strand
TGTATTGTAGCATGTTTTCTTATAAATTACTAGTTTTTATTTTGACTTACTATACCGTGAAAGTAGTTAACATTTCACAGACTTCGCGAAGTTTTTGACTTATATTTTTTATTGTTCCTTCGTGTTTTGCAAAGCCTATTTCAAGAGTGGCTGGTGGGAGAAGGCGCACGGCTTCGCCCTTTTTTTGTGCGTCAAGAGCATAGGTCACAAGTTTTGTTGTGTCCATGCTTTTTTGTTTTTTATCCCAATAGATAGTTACTTTGTGTTCTGCAATATCAGCGCGTTGTGCTTCGAGTGCACCGATGTTTTGCTTAAATGCCAAGATACCAAGGAAGTTTTCAAATTCTTCTGGAAATGCGCCGAAGCGATCACGCATGGCAAGGGCAATATCTTCTCGTGCGGTGCCATCTTGGGCGGAGCTAAGATTTTTATAATAGCGCAGGCGTTCACGGCTGTCTTGTATATAGGATTCAGGTATATGTGCGCGTACACCAATATTGAGTTCTGTTTCCACGCGTAATGACGAGGGCATCCCCTTATGTCTGCTCACGGCTTCTTCAAGCATTTCTAAGAAAAGGTCAAGTCCAAGGCGTGTCATATGACCTGATTGAACTTCCCCAAGGATATTGCCTGCGCCTCGTAGGCGCAAGTCTTCCATAGCCACTTGAAATCCTGCGCCTAAGTAGTCAAGCTCTAAAATAATACGCATACGTTCTCGGGCGATATCTGAGAGACGATGCTCTTCTGGAACAACGAAGAGTGCGTAGGCTTGTCTGTCCGATCGCCCTACTCTGCCTCGCAGCTGGTATAATTGTCCGAGGCCAAACATATGTGCTTGATCAACGATGAGGGTGTTAGCACGGGGAAAATCAAGGCCGGATTCTACGATGGATGTGCACACAAGCACATCAAGTTCACCATGCCAGAATCTGTGCATAGTTTCTTCGAGTGACTTTTCAGCCATTTGTCCGTGCGCCATGCCGATACGCGCCGTAGGCACAAGTGTGCGCACATATTCTGCTGTGCGTTCAAGGCCTTGGACGCGGTTATATACCCAAAAGACTTGGCCTTCTCGCGCAAGTTCTCGTTCGACAACGCTTTTGAGGGAGGCAGCATCCCTCTGTATTATGGTAGTGGATACGGGTTTACGCTCCGGCGGGGCTGTTTCAATTATGGACAGATCACGTATTCCGGACATGGATAATTGCAATGTACGCGGGATGGGTGTGGCCGTAAGAGTGAGGACATCGACATTTTTTTTCAGTGCCTTGAGCTTTTCTTTATGGCGCACACCAAATCTTTGTTCTTCATCGAGGATGAGTAAGGAGAGGTTTGGCAAGGAGACATCTTGTGAGAGGAGTCTGTGTGTACCGACGAGTATATCTATTTGTCCTTGTGAGGCTGCTTTGACGACTTCCTTTTGTTTTTGCTTTGTGACAAAGCGGCTTAGGAGTCCTACATTGACGGGAAAACCTGCCAATCTTTGGCGGAATGTTTGGAAGTGTTGTTCTGCTAAAACCGTTGTTGGGCATAGAAGAGCGACTTGTTTGCTTTCTGCTGCAGCACGAAAAGCGGCGCGCAGTGCCACTTCTGTTTTTCCAAAACCCACATCGCCGCAAACGAGGCGATCCATAGGCTTTGTTTGCATCATATCATCCAGCACATCTTGTATGGCGCGGGCTTGGTCAGGTGTTTCTTCAAAACCAAAAGTGGCTTCAAATTCGCGATAAATTTCATCGGGAGGCGCATAATGAAAGCCCTTTGTTACCTTGCGAAAGGCGTACATTTCAACAAGATCGGCAGCAATTTTTTCAATGGCCTTACGGGCTTTTTCCTTACTTGCCGACCAATGTGTCCCTCCAAGTTTGTCAAGTATAGGGCTATCGCCATCTCCTTTAAATCGTTGGATGAGTGAGAGGCGGTCTGCTGGAACGTACAGTTTATCGGCACCGGAATATTCAATAAGGAGGAAGTCATTGGCAACGGATCCAAGCTCCATGCGCTCAAGACCCACAAAGCGTCCTATGCCATAATCTCTGTGTACGAGAACATCCCCGGGAACAAGGTCATCAAAACGATCAAGGCCACGAAAAGCGCCTGTGGCAACGCGTGCGCGTTTTTCTGCCTTTGGGTAGAGGATATCCTCACCCAGCGCGAGCACATTATCCCAAACAAGGTTAACACCGCCGCGCCACGGTGCGACGAGGGCAAAAATACCGCGCGTGTCTGGCATATATCGTAGATATGGCACAAGCCCGTCTTGTTCTGCCAGTGATAAAAACTTTGCACGACCGCGTTCTGTGGTGAAAGAAAGGAGTACTTGTCGTTTATTTTCTTCCTCATTGCTTCCTTGCCACGCTTTGAGGGCACTCATGAGCGATTGCCACGGCCTATCTTGTGCTGTTGCCAGTGGAAAAAGATCTGTAAAGGCGTGGAGTGTACGCTCTGGCAGATTGATAATATGTTTTGCTGTGGCACTGTGTTTTGCATCATCAATATGCTCTGTGGGTGTTCCCATAACGAGAGGTTCTTGATAGATAATCGTTGCCTGTTGCCACAGAGCAAAGATGCTTGCGGCATCGCGCAGTACATATCGTGCCGGCTGTGGTATGGGATTGTCTTCGCTTTCAATACTTTCTGCAAGCACACGTGCTTGTGTTTCTACGCTCTCCTTTATATCTGCTTCGCCTGGTAAGAGCCAAAGAACATCCTTTGTGAGCCATTCTTCAAGGACAGTGGGCGCGTCATAAAAGACGCCAGGCAAGAGTCGATAAGCGCCGAGACGCAGGTCTTTTTTGAGGTCGTGGAGTGTGTTTTCATCCAAGAGTCCCTTTTGAAACAGACGTTCCCAGCGTTGTAGTGCTTTTCTTTGCAGCGTGTCACCAGCAGAAATAGGCAATGGGGGCAAGAGTGTTATTTCAAAGATATTTTGTAATGAACGTTGCGAGGACGGGTCAAAAAGGCGCATATCTTCTAAGATATCACCAAAAAACTCAAGGCGTACAGGTTTTTCATACCCTGTTGGGAAAATATCAAAAATGTCCCCACGACTTGCAAGGTCACCGGGTCTTGTGACCATTTGCACCCGCTCATAGCCCCACACAGTACATTGATCAAGCAACAATTCCGGCGACATCTCCGCCCCTTTTGCAAGGATAAGGTCTTGTCCGTCAAAAAAATTGAGGGGCATATACCTTATAAAAAGGTTGTCGAGTGTAAGTACAAGGCAAGTAGGTTTTTTGTAATGCAGTGCATAGAGGTTGGCCATACGCTCCCCCCACGAACTGCCAAGACCGGATTGCAAGGCACCGGGCGGCAAAAAAACAAAAGGAAATTGCCACCGCGGGCGTGTCATGTCTGGCGCTGCATGAGAAAGCTCTGGTGAAAAGAGCGTCAGAAGGGCTCTTGCCGCTTGATATTCTTCACGATTTTGTACGAGCAGTACAGTGCTACGCCCTTTTTCAAGGCAATACAAGGCCACACGACAACGACTTGCAAGGCCACTGCGCGCAAGATAACAGGAGGTATTTTTCTGAAGTATTTCTTCTAAAGCAAACATGTCATGCAGGATATGCGCATATGAAAAAAAATGCAAATATAATGCACCTAAAAAATGCGCTATTATCACGTGATTCCGCTTTGTTTTTTTGAAAGGGATTTGGGGAAAACTTTTTTTGGGAAAAGAGCTTTCCCCCCACGTCATTCTAATTTCACCTAACGCCGAAAATGTGATATAAAGTTGGTCA
>CAYJHT010000284.1:0-3751 GCA_964369615.1 uncultured Desulfovibrionaceae bacterium | reverse complement strand
GAGGAATTGAGTTTGGTTGCTATGTGTAAGTATTTGTAATAAATATATTTTTACTATGCACATACAAGCATTTGGTGAAAAATGCGGGTTAGAAAAAACAAAACACGCGTGTAAGTAGAAATAAAAATATAAAAAAAAATTAAATTTCTTCATGAAAAAATTCAACATACTAAAATCATAGCTTTTCACCAAGTAACCCCCACTTGCTTTTTCTAGAAAACTTTGGTAAGCGACCCCCATTGCAGGTAACAGCCAAGGACATTATTATGAACGCATCTCACGAATTAGAATCCATTGCGACGACACTTTCGCCGTCTGATGGTGACATTGACGAAGGCCTATTACGATCACGTGTTCCATCATCATTAAGCTCTCCCGCTCTTTCAGAGCTGAGCGAGGACGAAATTGATATTGTGTATGAAGTTGCCTCTGAGATTGCTCAGGAGATTGACGCATGCGCTGCCCCCACGATATCCCTTGATGACGCAGTACCCCTGTGTCCCGATATTATATTAGACCGCGCACGCCTCGAACAATTGCCCACCTCTTTACAAGAGGCGTGTCGCCACGTAGGCTGGGCACAACTTATGCCCGTCCAAGCACTAGCATTGCCCTATGTTCTTGCACGACACGATGTCATGGTGCAATCACGCACAGGCAGTGGCAAAACAGGTGCCTACCTCTTGCCTCTTTTGCAACACCTCTCCGCAGGGCAAGCAAATGTGCAAGCGCTCGTGCTTGTGCCAACACGCGAACTCGCCGTCCAAGTAGAACACGAAGCGCGTGAGCTTTTTGCATACACAGATTTGTCAGTGGTTGCTATGTATGGCGGCGTGGGTTATGATAAACAGCATGCGGCACTCAGATCTGGCGCACAACTTGTTGTAGGCACTCCCGGACGCGTCCTTGACCACCTCTTACGGCGCAGCTTCAATCTTGATTCTTTACGTGTGCTTATTTTTGATGAAGCCGATCGCATGCTTTCTATCGGCTTTTATCCTGATATGAAGGAAGTGCAAAGCTATCTGCCACAGCGCAAAGTGCTTACCTGCCTTTTTTCTGCGACCTATCCGCCCCATGTACTGACCTTGACGCAGGAATTTATGAGCAATCCATCTATGCTTTCTCTTTCGCAAAAGCATGTGCATGTGGCAGAGGTGGAGCATTCTTATTGTATTTGCAAATCTATGGACAAGGATCGTACACTTATACGCTTGCTTGAAACGGAAAATCCCGCATCCGCTATAATTTTTTGCAATACCAAGGCTAATGTCCACTATGTTGCGGCGGTCTTGCAAGGCTTTGGGTATAATGCCGATGAGCTTTCTGCGGACTTATCACAAAATAAGCGTGAAGCAATCCTTGGAAAAATTCGTCGCGGTCAACTGCGCTTTCTTGTGGCGACAGATGTGGCTGCACGCGGTATTGATATTCCGGAATTATCGCATGTATTTCTTTTTGAACCTCCCGAAGATCATGAGAGTTATATTCACCGCGCAGGTCGCACAGGTCGCGCTGGCGCTGCCGGGACTGTGATTTCCCTTGTTGATGTGATGCAGAAAATGGAACTTGAGCGCATAGCTAAGCGTTTTAACATCCCCCTTATTGAGCGAGAAAATCCCACCGATGCCCTTGTAACAGCGGCTACCGGTCAGCGTCTTTTGGCACTGCTTGAAGCGCAATACCGTACCCTTACCGGCCTTGAGCGCGAACGTATCGCGCGATTTTGCCACATGGCGCACATGATGAGCGCGCAATCTCAAGATACAGACATGCTCTTGGCGATGCTCCTTGACAGATGCTATCAAGAACATGTCCTTGGCACAGCAAGTTCTCGCATGCTTGCATCGTCTGCGCGCGCCCCTCTTGCCAAGGCAGAACAAAAAACACAGAAAAAACGGCGTCATGGATCGAAAAACTCTTCACACGTGCACAAAAAACACAAGGGAGACGATGAATATGGCGATACAAGCGCAAGCAGTGGTAAACATTCAGGACGAAGGCGGACACATTCCTCTGACGAATTACAACCTCGTAACTCTCGTCGTCGCTGAAGCAGATATTGATGACGATGACGGTATACACCATATGTGTGCCAATCCTTGCAGTACGGGTATTGTAACGCATGCCTTGGCATGTTCTTGTGTGCCTTGTAATCCGTCTGAGATAGCGCGCATATTCCTTGATTTGATGCAAGATATAGATTTTTCCTCTGAGATTCGTATGTTGCGTGTGGGCTTTTTTGAGCGCACGGCGCGTAAGAGCTTACGTGAGGAGTTAAGTGCTACCTATGTTGGTTTGTGGGCACTTGCTTTAACGCATTCTTTTCCGCAGAGGTCGGAGGAGATTTTTGCGTCCTTTCTTGAGATGTATCTTTCTGGTATTGCCCCAGCTCAAAGGTTTCTTGATGCGGAGAAGATTCTTGCGTATAAGGAGATGGTATGTCATCATGGTAGCCGTGATTTCACGGAAGTGAGCAGGCATATTTTATCCTTTATCCGAGTTGATGAGCGTCATTTGAAGGCGGATATTTTGCGTCTTTCCTTGGCATTGCGTAAGCATTATATTTTTATTTTTCAAAGGCTTGTATAGTTTTTATGCAAACACTTATTTCCCCTGAGGCCTTTGCCCATGTGGATATGACAGTAGGTGGTTCGCAAGTGTCTTGTAAGGGCATGTGCGTAACGATTGGCAATTTTGACGGTGTTCATGTTGGGCATCAGAGTCTTTTACAGCGCACTGTTAGCAAATCTCGCAAGTCAGGTCTTTTGTCTGGTGTTGTGACATTTTGGCCTCATCCTTTGCAGGTTTTGGCAGCTGGTCGTGCGCCTGCCTTGCTTTTGACGCAGGAGTCTCGTCTTTCTTTATTTGCCGAACAGGGCATAGATATTGCGCTTGAGATGCCTTTTACAAAGCATCTAGCTTCCTTGACGCCAGAGGATTTTGTGCGCACGGTGCTTGTCCCTTTGCGTTGTCGTGAGCTTGTGATTGGCTATGATTTTTCCTTGGGCAAGTCACGTGCTGGTAATTTTGAGGTTTTGCAAAATCTTGGGGCAAAGTATGATTTTTGTGTGGAGCAGCTTTCGCCTGTGATAGTGCGAGATGGTGTTGTGAGTTCTACGCGTATTCGCAACCATATTCGTGCTGGTGAGGTGTGGGAGGCGGGTCTTTTGCTTGGCCGCTCTTATGGTATTGAGGGTGTCGTTGTGCATGGGCATGGTCGCGGCAAGGCTTTGGGTTATCCTACTGCAAACATAACGAGTGAGTCTGTGACGAATGGTTTGGCGCTTATTCCTCGTTATGGCGTGTATGCGACCTTTGTACGGCTTCTTGATGGTTCTGGTTTATCCTCTGGTGTGAGCTTTGCTGCGGTGACGAATGTGGGTTTAGTGCCAACCTTTGGCAATGACGCATTGTCTATTGAGAGTTTTATCCTTGATGGTAGCCCTTCTTTGTATGGCGCACGAATTGCTTTGACCTTTGTTGAGCGCTTGCGTGATGAGCAGAAGTTTTCTGGCGTGCAAGAATTGCAGGATCGTATCGGGAAGGATATTGTGCTTGCGAAAGAGATTTTAAAACAGTGAATAATTATTTATACTTAGATGTATTTTTGTCATGGCATGGAATTTTTTTGAAAAAAATGTCATTTTTGTGTTGACAGTTGTCGTACCTTTCTGTAGAACTCATCTTCGTTGATGCGGGAGTAACTCAGTGGTAGAGTGCAACCTTGCCAAGGTTGAAGTCGCGGGTT
>CAYJHT010000283.1:0-3783 GCA_964369615.1 uncultured Desulfovibrionaceae bacterium | reverse complement strand
AAACCTGTTAGTAGCTAAAATTCCACAGGAATAGGCTCAAAAAAATTGTAACCCGAATTTTGTAACCCACGCACATGCGGGTACACAAAAACATGTGTAACATAACGAAACAGCTAGTAAAAATGAAAGAGGGAAAACTCCTTAAAGTTTTCTTCCTAAAAAACGTTTTCCCCCAAGAAAAAAACTTAAAAAAATAAAAAAAGTTTTCCCCAAAGCCCTTGCAAAAAAACAAAATTAGAATGCCGTGTTACAGAGAATCCTTATGTGAAAAAGGATGTGCTTGATCGTAAATGCTCTTGATATGTTCCATAGTCACGCTTGTATAGCGCTGTGTTGTGCTGAGGCGACTATGCCCTAGCAGTTCTTGCACAGTACGAAGATCTGCGCCGGCCTCTAAGAGGTGAGTGGCAAAGCTGTGGCGCAAACTGTGAGGGGAAATGAGTGTTGCAAGACCAGCGGCGTGACACAGTCCCTCTATTATTTTTGTGGCTTGTCGCCTGTGCAGACGAGAGCCACGCGCGCCAACAAAGAGTGCGCGTTCAGAAGGCAGTGCGATGCTTGGGCGTAAAGCTACCCATGATGCTAGGGTGTCAATGGCAGCGTCTGTCAGTGGGCACAAGCGCATTTTATTTCCTTTGCCAAGAACGCGTAAAAAACCGGACGAGGTATCAAGCCTGTCAACATCTATAGCGAGAGCTTCTGATATGCGCAGACCAGAGCCATAGAGCAGTTCAGCAAGTGCCACATCTCGTCTGTGGAGTGCGTCTGCGTGTGGTTTATTTGCAGGGATATTTTCGTAAGGGGCATTGAGCAAGAGTGCGGTGTGTTTTGTGCCCAAGACTTTCGGTTGTTTTTGTTCTTGTTTTGGATTGCGTATGCCTTGGGTTGGGTCTTTTGTGACGCGCTGCATGCGAATTTGAAAGCGAAAAAAAGCGCGTATAGACGCAAGGCGTCGTGCTATAGAACTTTTTGCCATGTTTTGCTTGTACAAAAAGGCAATATATTGAGAAATATGTTTTTTTTGAACGTGTGACGCCTGTTCAAGGGTCATATTTATTTCATGCAAGAAATCTTCAAAGTGTCGTAAGTCAGCAGTATAGGCGGCAAGAGTTGCTGCTGCGCTGCCTTTTTGAATTTCAAGATAATAAATAAATGTTTCGCATTGTGTCATAAAAGTCAAAAGGGCAGTCGGGGTCTGACAGAGGCAGCACGTATCGCCGGCACAATTGGCAGAAAATTAAATCTCTGCTCTATCACGTCGCCTATCGAAGACGTAGACGCTGCCAGCTTTTTCTTTACAAATTTTCTTAATCTGCCCAAGGGACTGAGAAACTTCGCCATAATGAGTATAGCGTCCGTCCATATTCGCCGTGACACTTATGGAGATGCTCATAAAGGGATATTTTTGTACATTCCCCATACGATCTTTTGAGATTATGCCACCGCTGCATTTATCCTCATCGTCATAAAAGTTCGGAATAATTTCATCATACGCAAGGACAAGGCGTTGGCAAATACTTTCGACACAGTCCGCAGGCACCAAGAAGAAAAAGTCGTCTCCGCCGATATGTCCCAAGAATTTATACGGCGCATCAAAGTCCATAATGGTAGCAACAAGGAGTCGTGCAGTGACAAGCAGGGCTTCGTCACCGCGAGAAAAGCCATATTTATCGTTGAATGCTTTAAAGTTATCGATATCAAGATAAGCAGCAGCGAATTGTGTTTTGTCAGAGATATGCATTTCAACTGTTTGCATGATGGAAGCATTGCCTGGCAGGCGTGTGAGGGGATTTGCGTCGAGGGTGCCTGTGGAGCGTTGCAAAGCCAATTCGATACGTGCGCGCATTTCGGCAGGATTGCTCGGCAGCAGTAAAAAATCGTCTATATCGAGCATTTTATCGGGGAAAAACTTTTTTAAGGAGTCATTTTCAAGCACAAGTATGGTGCAAACTTGTTTATAGACATTTTCTGCCTTGACGAGAGTTATAATATCTGCACCTGAGAGGTCATCACTGGATTCTCCACAGATGAGCATATGTGGTGGGTCGCTAAAAAATCTTTCCAAAAGTGCCCTTCCACTGCTAAACACTTCCCATAGGACGTCTTCTTCGTTCCACAGGCCTTGCAGTGTTTCAAAAAGAGTCTCGTGTGTTGTCAACAAATAAATATGTGGTTTATTGCTTACAAAGGAGTTTGGTGACCTTTCGTCTTGCATACTTACCTTCCAAAGACGGGGAATGAAGATCTATCGGCAAAAGCGATTCCGATTCTGTCCACAATTTCACGCAAATCATTTTGGTCAAGCCCCAGATGCTTTAGGGCATGGGGTGAAACTTCTGAAACATTTGTATCGCCAGGGTGTCCCACTTCAAAGACGCGTGCAAAAAAGTTTCCAAGATGAACGACAGAGGTGATACTTTTGTAATTTTCTGAAGCCATAGGATTATGATGATATGTCATGGCTTCTGTGATGGAGAGGGGCAGGTTCCAGTGTGCAGCCATCCACGCATTCACGCGTGTGTGCCCAAAGCCAAGGATGAGTTTTTCAGCTTCATAAAAGGAGATATCTTCGTTGCGTACCAAGGAGACGATATCGCGCACGGCTTCCGGCAATTGCAGGCTGATGACAACCTTTCCAAAGTCATGAAGCAGTCCCGCCAGCATATATTCTTCATCTTCTTTGAATTGCAGATGTTTTGCAATGACCTTGCACGCTGTTGAGCACGCGACACTGTGTCCCCAAAGTCCTGCCATATGGCGCGAAACAATTTCAAAAACGACGGAAGAAATCAGCAAACCGCGTACTGCATTGACACCTAAGAGGACAAGAGCGTTATGGATAGACGCAATGCGTCGAGGAAAGCCATAGATAGGAGAATTGACCATTTTAAGGACGCGTGCCGTGAGGCTTTGGTCATGGGAGATGACCTCTCCTATTTTCGCGATATTCGTCCTTGGACCATCCATGAGCGCCATAGCCTTTTGGAGGGCGATGGGCAAGGTTGGAATGCTCTTGACAGCAAGAATCATTCCTTTGTAGTTGGTATCCAGGTCATTCATTGTGCTCATAAAAAAGTCCCAATCATAAAAGGCATCTCAACAGAATAATCTCAAAAAGAAGATCCTAAACACTATAGGTGTACACATCGTATAGCGGCATCGTCGTCGCAAGCAAGAAATATCACATACGTTCATGAAAATGTTTTTTTAAAAAAGCTTCGAGTGTTCTCATAAAAACATTGTCTTGGAAATTCCGAAAAAGATCTGGAACACGCTCAAAACAGCGCGCGGCATCATAACTTGGCGCGATATCAGGAAGGGGATTGCCAAATACATGCACGGAGTAGATTCCAAGCTTTTCGCACCTGTCTACAATATTTTGTGTTACAGCCTCACCAACATCGGCAACCACATCACCACCATTGTTGCAGATGCGACATGCGAGGCGCATGGTTGGCTCAACTCGTTCTATAGGCACTTCTTGCATGTCTAAACCTTTATTTTTTATAGACTTATAAACACTTCCCTTCCAAATGACACGGCTCTTATATCACAATAAAAAAGAAATAGCCAGTCTAAAAAACCGCCTCCGGAGGCGGGCATTGCGCCCTATCCCACCACAAGAACATCTCATAACACATCGCAAAAAGCATCTGTTCGAATAATGCTCCTAAGGGCTTAGGCTTTTTATATCACAAAACATACTTTGTCAAGAATAAATACGCATAACAAATACAATATACACGGCATTCTAATTTGCTTTTTTGAAAGGGTTTTGGGGAA
>CAYJHT010000282.1:0-3793 GCA_964369615.1 uncultured Desulfovibrionaceae bacterium | reverse complement strand
ATCAACACTCCCACTTAAAAAACGTTAATAATACTTTAACACTGTACCCATAAACAACACTCGTAAATAAA
This sequence comes from uncultured Desulfovibrionaceae bacterium, assembly GCA_964369615.1. Lineage (GTDB taxonomy): Bacteria > Desulfobacterota > Desulfovibrionia > Desulfovibrionales > Desulfovibrionaceae > CAYJAD01. The sequence continues at coordinate 3,722 of CAYJHT010000282.1, read as the reverse complement.
AAATATCAAAAAGTATTTTTAAATAAATATTTGAATAATATCCGCATACTTAATCGCACTTCAGACAAGAGAGAACTTGCCGTTTATATAACAAAGTGATACAAAATACACGAAAATTCTACCGCTTTTAAATAAACACACAGAGCCACATAACACGACCAAAGGAGAAACAATGCTCTCAGAACACGAAGTCATAAGCACACTCAATATGCTACGCAACGAACACCTAGACGTGCGCACCGTCACCCTAGGAATAAGCCTCTTCGATTGCCAAAGCCACAATATCGACGTCTTCACAAGCAATGTCCGCAAAAAAATTCAACGATACGCCAATAACCTCGTACATATATGCAACGAAGTCGGCGACAAATACGGCATCCCCGTTGTAAACAAACGCATAAGCGTAAGCCCCATCGCTGTCGTCGGTGGCCCCTTTGACGCATCCGGAATGCTCCGTATCTGCCAATGCCTCGATGAAGCCGCAAAAGAAGCCGGCGTAGACTTCCTAGGCGGATACAGCGCACTCGTAGAAAAAGGCTTCAGCCACGGCGATCACGCACTCATAGAATCACTCCCCGAAGCCCTCGCAGCAACTCAACGCATCTGCTCCTCAATCAACGTCGCCTCCTCACGCAGTGGCATCAATATGGACGCTGTCGCACTCATGGGCGAACAACTCCTAAATATCGCCGAAGCAACACGACATCGCGCAGGCATCGGATGCGCAAAACTCGTCGTCTTCGCAAATATCCCACAAGATATCCCCTTCATGGCAGGCGCCTACCTCGGCGTCGGTGAACCGGATGTCGTCATTAACGTAGGCGTATCAGGCCCCGGTGTCGTTAAAAAAGCCATAGACCGCGCACTCATACACGCCCAAGGCAAACTCACACTGCTCGATGTCGCAGACGTCATAAAACGCACAGCATTCAAAGTCACACGCGTAGGCGAAATTATAGGAAAAGAAGTCGCAACAAGACTCGGCCTGCCCTTCGGCGTAGCCGACCTCTCACTCGCGCCAACACCTGCCGTCGGTGACTCCGTTGGCGAAATATTCCAAAGCCTCGGCCTGTCATCTATCGGCGCACCTGGCTCAACTGCCGTCCTCGCTATGCTCAACGACGCCGTAAAAAAAGGCGGCGCCTTTGCCTCCTCATCCGTAGGCGGCCTCTCCGGAGCCTTTATCCCCGTCTCCGAAGACTCAAGCATCGAATACGCCGCAAAAAATGGCCTGCTCTCACTCGAAAAACTCGAAGCCATGACAAGCGTCTGCTCCGTCGGACTCGACATGATCGCCATCCCCGGAGATACACCAGCAACCACCATGGCCGGCATCATCGCTGATGAAATGGCCATAGGAATGATAAATAACAAAACAACTGCCGTCCGACTCATCCCCGTACCCGGAAAAAAAGTCGGCGAAGAAGTCAACTTCGGTGGCCTACTCGGCAAAGCAGCCATCATGCAAGTCCCACCAGGCGATGCCAGCGCATTCATAAGCCTCGGTGGACGCATACCCGCACCAATTCATAGCCTCAAAAACTAGTGCCTTGTAAAATCTAAAAACTGTTTTTCTTTTTTGCGGGGGGAGGGAAACTTTTGCTAGCACCAAAAAGTTTCCCTCCCCCCGCAAAAAAAATAAAAAACACCAAATTAGAATGACGTGAACCATCCCAACCTCAGGAAATAAAGTGCTTGACAAAGGTCAAAAAATTGGCCTATGGAAACACGGGAATATACTATGGGGATATTGTTGAGGTGCTTTTCCACTTTGCTGGCTCCTGTCGCCACTAAACGACTTTTCGTGTTATATCAAGGAAGATACATTTGTTTGTCGGAAGTGCATAGAAATTACATAACCGAGTACACAGTGAAAATCTGACGAAAAGATACACGAAAAGGCGCATGTGACGACAGCTCATAAGGAAAAGTGCCTTATTTTTGCCATGTGGAGCGAGGGACATTGTTGTGAAAATTCATGAAGTGATTGCAGTTATCGAGGCTATTGCGCCGCCAACTATGGCCGCCGCATGGGATAAATGCGGCGTACAAGTGGCTTCTCATAGAGAAAAAGTGCACTGTGTAGCCTTGTGTCTTGATCCAACGCCTCAGTCTGTGCGCCGTGCTGTGGACTTAGGAGCACAGGTGATTGTTTCGCATCATCCCTTGCTTTTAAAAGGACGATTACCAGACAAACTCGACGCATACCATGAGGTGTTGCGCACACTTTTTATAAACGATGTGACTCTATATGCGGCGCATACTTCACTTGATGTGAGCGTAACAGGGGGAAAAAGCACGCGTATTGTCGAAAACGAAGGACAAACTTCATGCAATACCATGCAACATCCTTTTCAAGGACCTGCGGCGTGGCTATTGCGTGAACTTGGATTGCAACATGGCGCAGTGCTTGACCTTGTATCCTCTGACGACATACTTACGGGATACGGCCTTGTAGGAGACATGCCAAAACCTTCGACATTCACAGATATTGTACAATGTTTACATAGACATATAGACATGAGCACGGCGACCGTATGCGGTGAGATACCATCGAATATAAGCCGCGTAGCCTATTGTACGGGATCTGGCTCCTCCTTGGCAGAAAAAGCGGCAGCGCAAGGGGCAGATATTTTTATTACGGGTGATGTGAAATATCACAGTGCTCTTGAAAGTCCCCTTTGCATGCTTGATGTGGGGCACCATGGTTTGGAAGAAGAAATGATGCGTCGCTTTGTAAGCTTGCTAGAATCGCGTTTGCCTGAGATTTCTGTGGTCTTTGTGCCATCTGAATCTCCCTTGCGCAATGCCCTTTCTTGTGCTTCCTAGCGTATTTCAGAACTGTTTGAAGTGAGTTCTTTGACTTTTTTGCCTGCATAAATATATTGAGAACACTTCTAACATATTACTAATGCTCCGTAGAATGTTTTGCGAGAAGGGAGAACGATATGAGTCTGTACTTAAAACAAATTGAACAACTTGTTGACCTGCAAAAGGTTGACGATTCCATACACAAGATCAGTATGGAGTTGGCAGACGCGCCCAAGGAACTTGAAGGACTCGAAGAGCGCTTTGCCACTTTTCAAAGTCAGCGCGATAAGGTCGAAGAAAAAATAGCACATATTCAAGAACAACAAAAACGTCTTGCTTTTGAAATTGAAGAAGACGCCTTGCGTATTAAAAAGAGCCGTAACAAGCTCGCTATGGTGCAAAACCAACGTGAGCATCATGCTGTCATGCGTGAAATGGACAATATGGAAAAGCAAAACCGTTCACGTGAAGAAGAAAAAATGGTCATGGCGGACGAATTGCAACTGCAAGAAGACGCACTTTCTGAGATTGATAAAGATTATCTCTACCTCAAGGCAGAGCTTGAAGTGAAGCGCGAAGGCTTGCAGGAACGTCTTGAAAAGGCGCAAGCAAAGCTGGAAGAATTTCAAAGCACCCGTACAAATACAGGTTCTGAAGTGCCCCAACCCGTATTTCAACGCTACGAATTTATACGCAATCGCTTAGAACATCCTGTAATCGTACCCGTACGTGAAGGCGTGTGCAGTGGCTGTAATATTTCTATTCCTCCGCAGTCCTTTATTGAGTTACAACGTGGTCAGCAAATTTTAAGTTGTCCAAATTGTCAACGCCTTATTTATTGGTGCGAGCACTTCCACACACCAGAGGAAGAGCTTATTCCTGCGAAACCTGAAATCTTTATTGCAAATCCT
>CAYJHT010000281.1:0-3799 GCA_964369615.1 uncultured Desulfovibrionaceae bacterium | reverse complement strand
CGGTGGCATAGGCGCTCGCAACAAGCGTGCCTGTAAGTTCATTTGTACCTGCAAATTCCTCGTTCGGGTCGCCGCTTACATCTTTCACGCCGCTTTCCTCGGCAGTCCCCACAAGTGTGATGGGATTATTGTCAAGGGCTTCCGGTGGGTCGTTCGTATAGGTGACAGAAACTTTTACGTCCTGCGTGCCTATTGCCCCGTGTATGTCTTTCACATAGATGGTGAAGGACTCCGTCGCCGTGCCGCCAAGCCCTAAGCTTGCAAGCTTTGATGGGTCGGGCACATAGGTATAATTGCCGCTGGCGTCAATGGTGAAGCTGCCATAATTGCCTTGTACTGTCATAGACATATCGCCTTGCGCGTCAGGCTCTGTGAGGCCGTAGACGAGGCTGTCCGTTTCACTCACGCCTGCGCGTACATCCACATCGTGCCCTGTGGCCTTGCCCACCGTACCCTCCGGTACGAGGTTGTCAAGGACGGGCTTGTCAACAGAAACAGTCGGCGCGTCGTTTGTGCCTGTGATGGTGACGGTGACGTTTTGTTGCGCTGTGCCGCCTCTGCCGTCATCTACAGTAACAACAAAGTTGTCCATCATTGTCTCCCCTTGGGCGAGTTCATTGACGGTGGCGTCGTCACTATTGAGCGTATAGGTATACTGCCCCGTTTCCGGATCGATGCTGACGCTGCCAAAATCCGCACCGGCGGCGCTGTATGTGAGGCTGTGTCCTTCTGCGTCTGTGGCGCGCACAGCGCCTGTGTCGATCTCTGCGCTTTCTTCCGTGACCTCAAGGTGAACGGGGAGCGTGGTAATTTCTGGCGCGATATTGTACTGTATATTCTCAAAAGTGATGTCATAGCTGCCATAGGTGGCATTGCCGCCACCTTCTAGCGGATTATATCGGGTATCGCCTATATAGAGGTCGTCCCATGCGCTATGAAAATTTTTGATGGTGATGGAGCCGCCCGAACCCATAAGGTGGAGGCTGTCCGCGTCATTTCCTGCGCCAAGGTCTACGAGGCCACCTTGGGTGTCGTGCAAGATAACGGTGTCGCTGCCGCCGCCCCCTTCAATGACGCTGTCGCCGTGCATAATGCCGTTGACAGTAATAGTATCATCGCCGCCTTCGTGCGCAGCGCCTGCGTCGCCATAAATAATGGTGCTCCCACTGCCACCCATATTTCCTTCTATAAGGATAGTGTCGTTACCCCATTGCAGGACTTCGACATTTTCGGTCACAAGGTTGGCGTCGCCACCGATGGTGGAATTGGTGAAATTGCCGCTGATAGTGATTTCATCGTGTCCAAAGGTGACAGTGCCGCCCGTCACTTCCTTCACATCGCCATAGACAGATTGGCCGCCTGTCTTATTGATAAGGCCTATGGTGTCATCGCCGCCGATAAGCGTGCCGCCGGTCATAGTAATAACATCGCCCACGAGGGTACCGTCGGACATATTTTTACCGACAAAAATATCATTGCCGCCTTTGGCCTCGCCACTTTCAAGGATATCTGTGTCGCCCGTAAGCACGATATTTTTCGTGATATCGCCTGTGATGGTGATATGTTGCGAGGTCATATCGCCTGTGGTATTTTTCCCGTCACCGAAGAAGTCTCTTGTGCCGTCTGTCGTAGCGACAAGGCCGTGTTTTTCTTCCGTCGGCTCAAACAGATCATCTTTCTTTATGTTATCTGCGGGATTTGTCTCTTCTTCTTGCACGGGTGGTGCGGCGAGGACGTCCACGTCAAACCCTGCCTGCTCAAATATTTCTGCAAGAGTTTGTGCGGTCTCTGCATCGATGGCGGCTTGTTCAAGAAGCAATTCCTCTTGGCTTGAGCTTGACTGTTCTTCTTCCGGCGCTTCGTCGTTTTGTCCTTCGCCTTGCTCTTGATTTTCCTGCTCTTGTTCGTCTTGTGCTTCCTGTGCTTCTTCGGCTTCCTCTGCTTCCACAAGCACAGCGGTGATTTGTTGCACGAGATTTTCAATTTCTTGGGGGCTGAAATTTCTCGGGACGAGGCCTGCGTCGGCATCTTGTCCTATAAATGCGCCTTGCAATGCGCTTGCCAAGGAAATTTGCTGACCTGAGTGTGTAGTAACGACGAGATTATGATTTTGGTCAATAGACAGAACGACAAATTCTTCGCTTTTATCACCGCTTACTTTGATAATGAAGTCCGTACCGCGGATACCCACAGTAGCTTTTGGCGTAATAACCTTAAATGCATCAGGATTTTGTGCAACCACTGCGCCGGAAATAGAGCGCATTGTGCCCATTGCAAGCTCCATAACAAAGCTTGGGTCTTCGTTATCAAAGACAAAATCCTTGATATGCATTTCTGTTTGGGGGCCTAGGCTTGCGCTGCTGCCGTCAGCAAAAGTAATTTCCACAGCTGAATCTTGTGTCTTTATGACGTCAGAACTGAGCAGTGAATCGCCCTGCTTAAGCTCAAGCCTTTGTCCTTCTCGCTCGACAATGACGACACCTTGCGCTTTTGATATGGTTGCTGCTTGTGACATACCTCCCCCTTATTTTTTTACATACACGTCTTTAAAACAATACGGCATTCATTCCTGATTGTCAAGTTGTGTGTTTTTTAAAAAACACCTACCAAACAAAGCAAACCAGCTTTTTTTTAATATAATCTTAAGAGCTTACTTCATACGTCACTCAAAAGGCAAAAGAATATATTGATAAAGAATCCCAAAAAACACAATGAACACTAAAGCACAGCGCCTACCACGCATAATAGACAACCGTCACACAAATCATGCTCAGTGCGCGCGAACCTTGATTTGTCAAAACGAGGTGCAAGGCCGTCGCAGGACGAAAAAAACCCGCATAAGAAGGGAGTTGATGGCGCAGAGCACGCATCGGCGTTGAAAGAATATTGCCTATAAGAAGAGCAAGGACAACTTCCTTATCCGTCAAAGCACCCATATGAAAGGCTGCGCCCGCCGCGCTTAAGGCCGCGCCAAGCTCTGCCGCAAGGTGTAAAGCAATAATGCCCATAGCTTCAGGCGGCAAAAATGTTATGGCATTTTCTGCCAGCCACTCTTCCATGCGCAAAAACAATCCATTCGTCTGTAAAAAATATATCACAATATACACAGGGACGGTAAAATACACCATCTTCGGCACCCGCCTCTTAAAACGCTTCCACGCCTTTTCTAGCACTTGCGACCACACAAGAACCTTTTCTTCCAAAAGACACGTCACACAGCCCTCAGCAGGCCGCGCCAAAAGACAACGCGCCACAATAACCGTCCCCAAGGTACGCATACAAGCAGCAAGAAGCGTCAAAGCCACATAAATAACAGCAGGAAAACCAAGCACAGGAAAAATCAAAAAGAAAATACTTGGCGTGTGCGCCAGATAGGCAGGCAAACTATTAAAAAGATTTGAAAGAACAAGCTCACGCTTATCAAGCTCCCCTTTTTCATAATGCTCTGCCAAAAGGCCATTTGCCGTCACCGCGGAAAAAAAGGCCGTAGAAAATGCCGCAGCCGTCACATGCCCCAAGTGCGCCACACGTGCGAGCGGTGAGGCGATTTTTGCAAGATGACGCGTCCAACGCAATGACTCAAGCACATTTGCAACAAAAATACCCACCATCATACCAAGAATAATACGACACAAGGGCCGTCCAAAATTGTCCCAAAATTGCAAAAATGTATCAGTATAAAAAAAATCTATCATGTTAAAATTCTATTTATTCATTTATTTATTTATTTAAGTTTTTATTTATTTATTTATTTAAGTTTTTTTCTTGGGGGGAAACTTTTTTTAGGAAAAAAAAGTTT
>CAYJHT010000280.1:0-3838 GCA_964369615.1 uncultured Desulfovibrionaceae bacterium | reverse complement strand
GCAGATTGTCTCTGACAGAAGCGGCAAAAATCCTGTCCATTTTGGCACTCGCAACTGCTCCATTCAATCTACAGGCCTGCAAAAACGCATTGAGGTAGCGCCCGGCTTTGACCCGGAAAACATCAAATATTCCTTTGATGCTGCACAGGTCTTGCGCGATATTATCCATTATTCTCTCACCATGGCGCGCAATGTGGGCTATGACAATGTGGGCACATGGGAATGGATTGTCACGCAAGACGGGGAACCCTTCCTTATGGAAGTAAACACCCGTATTCAAGTCGAAAACGGCGTCTCCGCACGCATTTCAAGCGTGCGTAATCGCATGGAATTAGGCACAGTTGACCTTATTGCCGAGCAAATACGCATAGGACTTGGTCAGCCCCTTGGCTATTCACAAGAAGATATTGCTTTCGAAGGCGTTGGCATTGAATATCGTCTTATCGCAGAAGACCCTGATAATCGCTTTGCACCGTGGGTCGGCACGATTGACAATTTCAACTGGAACGAGCGCGACTGGCTTACCATGCTGACACATGTCCCCACTGATAAGACTTACGAAATACCTACAGAATTTGACCCCAATCTTGCCCTCGGCATCGTTTGGGGGCAAAATCTCGCAGAAGCGCGCGCCCGTGGCGAAGAGTTTTTGACTGACCTTACCCTCAAAGGACACAATGCCTCAGGCGAAGAACTTAAGTCAAATATCCAATTCTTACATCAAAATACGTCGCGCATACTGAGATTTTAATGCGCACAATGACAGCTTAGCAAGAAGAGTAAAGAAAAAATGGACAATTCCATCGAAAAACGCCTCCTCGGCCTCGCCGAAAGGCTTACCTATATGCAAGATGTATTTCTGCAAAAGCACAAAGACAAAATTGATCTTTTGCGTGAAAAACTCGAACAACTCAACACCCGCCTCACATTCATGCCGCATGACGAAACAAATGCGCACACAGAACTGCTCACCCTCGAAGAGCTTTTCATGTTCATGGAGCGGAAACTTGAATCCAGCCTCACAAGCATGGATAAGGTACGCATCGTACGTCATCCCCAACGCATGTGCCTGCGAGACATACTAGAAAATGTCTATGACAACTTCACCGAAATAGGCGGACAAGACGAATACAGCATCGACCCAAGCATGCTCATTGCGCGTGCAATCATCACACGACGCCGCGGAAAAAAAACCTATAATCAGTCTGTCATGGTCATAGGCCAAGAAAAAGGGCACGGCGCGGAATTTCGCAACGGCGGCTCCGTAAAACCATGGGGCAACGCAAAAGCGCTGCAATACATGCGCGTCGCAGAAGCTGAAGGCATCCCAATCCACACTTTCATCTTTACACCCGGCTCCTATCCCGTAGAAGATTACCCCGGCGCCGCACAGCAAATTGCACGCAATATTTATGGAATGGCAAAGCTGCGCGTACCAGTTGTTGCTGTCATATCTGAAGGCGGCTCCGGCGGCGCAGAAGCCATTGGCCTTGCCGATAAAAGACTCATGCTTTCACACGGCTACTATTCCGTCATCTCACCGGAAGGCGCAGCCGCCATTGAAGGACGCATAAAAGCAGGCCAACGCGCCTCGGTAGAACTCATAGAATATTGCGCAGAAGCTCTCCACATCACCGCAGAAGACAATCTACGCTTTGGATATATCGACCAAATAATCCAAGAACCGCCCCTCGGCGCACGCTCAAATCACTTCGACTTCTTCCGCAACCTGCGTCAAGAACTCATCCGCGCAACGGACGAGGTCGTCATCTCAAGCAGGGCAACACCGGGACTCAGAGGCTTTGCCATTTCACGCAGACGCGCACCACATATCGACCTTGAAAGACGCTATCTCAGCTGGGGACTCAGCTCCGGAAACAAAACGCGACTCGTACAAAATCGCCAACAAAAATACTTGCGACTGTCACGCTCCGCCTGCAAAGACCGCCGCCCTTGGTACTCGAAATGTTGGCGTAACATCGCAGGCGCCGTCCTCATGCGATGGAATAAAATTAAATATGACTTTTATCGCAAACACCAACAGCGTATCACTGCCTTTGTGGAAGTCACTGAAAACGAATGGGAATTGCTGAAAAATCGCGTTAAAACGCCGTTCAAGCATATGCGCAAAGCTCTGCCCGGCGGCTCAGAAATCGCCGAAGTAAAGCAAAGCCACACAGACGAATTGACGCAACTCTCCACATGGGCAGGCGAAGGACAAAGGCGCCGCTGGAACTACCTCTCCCCTCGATACAAGATCGACCGCACCGTAAGCTGCCCAAATGCTGAGAAATACGGATGCCTCGACCTCTGGGGACCCGACCTCTTTGCCGAATTTGCAGGTGTATGCAGCTCCTGCGGACACCACTTCGTCATGGAACCTGAATGGTACGTTCGCAATGTCTTTGATTCCGGCTCCGTCTTTGAATTTAACGCAGAAATCGAAGCAGGAAATCCCCTCGAATTTAAAGATTTTGAAAACCGTATCCAAGAAGCACAACAAAGAACCGGTGCAAAAAGCGGGTGCATGACCTTTGAAGCATGTATCGATGGCGTGAAAGTCGTTGTCGCCATGCTCATGGGCACATTCCGCGGCGGCTCCGTAGGCGCCGCAGAAGGACAAAAATTCGTCGAAGCCGCAGAACTCGCGCTGAAAAAACGCTATCCATTCATCGCATACGTCCACGGAACCGCAGGCATACGCATTCAAGAAGGCACGCACGGCGTCATTCAAATGCCACGATGCACCGTCGCCGTACGCAGATACATCGAAAGCGGCGGACTCTACCTCGTCCTCTACGACACAAATTCCTTCGCAGGACCTGTCGCAAGCTTCCTCGGATGCTCACCCTATCAATTCGCCGTGCGCTCCTCAAATATCGGATTCGCAGGCCCAGGTGTCATAAAAGAAACAACAGGTATCGATATACCACCAAGATACCACCGCTCAGACAATGCCCTCGCACGAGGACACATACAAGGCATCTGGGACAGACGACATATCCGCGCAAACCTCAAACAAGCTCTACTCACCATCGGTGGACGAAATGTCTACTACAGATAAAAATATAGAGTCGCATATATAAAAATTAGGACAGCATATGCTTGATGTAAGTACACTTCTCGAAGAAATAAAAGCCTCGCCCTACGAGGAATTGTGCATCCGCGCCCCACACACAGGACGCATTACCTTCGCACAAATCCACGAAGGTGACGCCGTTCACGGACCACAAGGCGACTGGAAAGAAAAACCAGGCTCGCTCCTACTCACTATCGAACGCGAACGAAACCCAAAACCAATACACGCCCCGCAAAACTGCGAAATCTGCACCATACACACAGAACTCGAAGGACAATTCGTAGAAGCAGGCACTCCCCTACTCTCATTACGACACTTCCTCACAAAGGACGAAGTAAAGAAAAAAATACTCCAACGCGCCCTCCACCTCTTCTCCGCACCAGAACGCGCAAAATACTACTTCACACCCGAAGTCGATAAAAAAGTACGCGCATCAGGGCCACAAAACGTCTCCGTCTCCGATGGTATGGAACTCTTCATAATGTCTCGTATGAAACGCGAAGCACCACTGCACTACCACGGCCCACAAGGACGCATCTACGCAATATACTTTAAAGCAACAGAAAACATAGACGCAGGCGCACCCCTCATAGGCATTTGTCCGCCAGACCAAATCGCCGCAATAGAAGAAGTCGTCCTACGCGTACAAACAGAATGGCGTGAACAATAATTTGTGGAAAGGCACTTGGGGGAAAGCTTTTTTTGTTTTTTAAGTTTTTTTCTTGGGGGGAAACTTTTTTTAGGAAAAAAAAGCTTTCC
>CAYJHT010000279.1:0-3846 GCA_964369615.1 uncultured Desulfovibrionaceae bacterium | reverse complement strand
GAAAAAAACTTAAAAAAATAAAAAAAGCTTTCTCCCAAACCCCTTCAAAAAAATATCTTTATTTAGAAACAGCCCCTAGGACACGACAATATTTACCAACTTATCTGGTACGACGATAATCTTGCGGACGGTTTTTCCGGCAGTGTGCTTTTGTATGCTTTCGTCGGCTAGGGCTTGTACTTCGAGGGTGCTTTTGTCGGTGCCGAGTGCGACTTCGAGCTTGCCGCGCAGTTTGCCGTTGACTTGGACAACGACTGTGACAGAGTCTTGTATGAGTGCGTCTGCCTGCCATGTGGGCCATGGCATTTCTGAGACGGCTTGCGTGTGTCCGAGGTCTTCCCACAATTCTTCACATATGTGCGGTGTGAAGGGGGAGAGGAGTGTGAGCACTGTGCTCATGGCGGAAGAGAAGACGCGGCGGCCGGCGTCATTTGTATTGACGTTTTCGCGGGCAACGTACATGGCGTTTACCAATTCCATGATGGCAGAAATGGCTGTATTAAACTGATATTTATTCAGTATATCGTCTTGCACCTTTTTGATTGTGGCGTGTTCTTTGCGTCGCAGATCGCGCGCGATTTCATTTGCGGCGTCTTTGACATCGTCTTGTGTGGCGTCGCAGGCATTGAGTGGGCTTAGGTGTGCGCGTTCTTCGTAAAAGAGGCGCCATACTCTGTTGAGGAAGCGGAAGGAGCCTTCGATGCCTGTGTCTGACCAGTCAAAATCACGTTCCGGCGGTGCGGCAAAGAGGCAGAAAAGACGAACAGTATCGGCGCCATATTTTGCAATCATTTCTGTGGGGTCAACGACATTCCCTTTAGATTTTGACATCTTCACGCCGTCTTTGAGCACCATGCCTTGCGTGAGTAAGTTTGTAAAAGGCTCGTCGAGGTCGTCGGGATAGAAACCGAGGTCGCGTAGTGCTTTTGTGTAGAAGCGCGAGTAGAGCAGGTGCAGTATGGCGTGTTCGACGCCGCCGATGTATTGGTCAACGGGCATCCAGTGTTTGATGATATCCTTATCAAAGGGGGCGTTTTCATTGCGGGCGTCAGCATAGCGGGCAAAATACCACGATGATTCTACAAATGTGTCCATGGTATCAGTTTCACGGCGTCCTACTCCGCCGCATTCGGGGCAGGTGCACTCATAGAAGGATGGGGTGTCTGGTAAGGGGGAGCGACCGTCTTCCTTTGTTTTGACATCTAGGGGGAGTATGACAGGCAGGTTCTCTGCTTTTTCCGGCACTGCGCCGCAGGCCATGCAATAGATGATGGGGATGGGGGCGCCCCAATAGCGTTGGCGAGAGATGTTCCAGTCGCGCAAGCGATATTGGACGGTAAATTTGCCAAGCCCCTTCGCTTCGAGTGCTTTTGCTACGGCGCTCTTGCCTTCTTCGTGAGGCAGGCCGTCAAATTCGTCTGAGTTAAACATGGTGCCTGCGCCTGTCCATGCTTCCGTCAGTGCGGTGCTCTCTTGTTCACCTTCGCGCGTGATAACAGGCACTATGGGCAAATTGTACTTTTGTGCAAAGGCAAAGTCGCGAACGTCGTGTGCGGGCACGCCCATGACAGCGCCTGTGCCATAGTCTGCAAGCACAAAATTACCAAGCCAAATGGGGATTTTCTTGCCTGTAAATGGATGTATGCAAAAAGCGCCTGTAGCGATACCTTCTTTTTCGAGGTTTTCTGACTGACGGTCGATGCGATCCATATTGCGGATGCGTTCGATAAAGGCGCGTACTTGTGCTTCTTGCGCACTGCCAGCTATGAGATGCTCTACAAGGGGATGTTCCGGTGCCAATGTCATGAAGGTGACGCCGAAAAGCGTGTCGGGGCGCGTGGTAAAGACTTCCACATTTTTCGTGTCTGCTGTGGGATTTTTGAGCGGAAAGGCCACCTCTGCACCGTGTGATTTGCCAATCCAATTGTGTTGCATGGCGATGACGCGTTCAGGCCAGCCTTTTTGCAATGTATCAAGGTCTGCAAGCAACTCATCTGCATAGCGTGTGATGCGCACGAACCATTGGGCAAGCTCTTTTTGCTCCACCATGGAATCACAGCGCCAGCATTTGCCTTCAATGACTTGTTCGTTGGCAAGCACGGTGTGGCAATCTGGGCACCAGTTTTGCGGCGCCTTTTTACGATAAATGAGATCGTTCTCCAGCATTTTCAAGAAGAAAAGCTGTTCCCAGCGATAATACTCCGGCACACAGGTAGCGACTTCCCTTTTCCAGTCGTAGGAGTAGCCAAGGCGCTTAAGTTGGGTGCGCATATTGTCAATATTAGAAAATGTCCATGCCGCAGGATGTGTATTGTGTTTAATTGCGGCATTTTCCGCAGGCAGGCCAAGAGCGTCCCATCCCATAGGATGCAAGACATTGAAGCCGCGCATGCGATAAAAACGCGCTACAACGTCACCGATGGAATAGTTGCGCACATGTCCCATATGAATATTGCCGGAAGGATAGGGGAGCATTTCCAGTACGTAATACTTAGGTTTATCGCTTTCATGAGTGCAGGCGTAGCTTTGCTGTTCGTGCCAGCGGGCTTGCCATTTTTCTTCAAGAATGCCGGGAGTGTATTTTTCTTGCGTCATACGCGTAACCTTTTTATGGAAAGAGTTTGTTTTTAAAAGATATTTTGGGGAAAGCTTTTTAAAAAAGCTCTCCCCAGATATCTTTTACAAAAAACATTTAAAAAATCAAGTTATGTAGCCGTCACGAACGTGCGATTTCCCCACTGTCTACAAGCTTGCCTATAGTATCAAGCATACCATTAATAAAAGGACGCGCATTTTCTTCGCCAAAGAGGCGCGAAAGCTCCAGCGCCTCATTTATGGCAACGCGCGTTGGCACATCAGGTCTATGGAGCATTTCGTAAACAGCCATACGCAAAATGGTAAGTTCTATACGTCCAATGCGATCCACACGCCAGTTGCGCGAATGTTCTGCAAGCAGCGCGTCGAGTTTTTGCTCTTCGCGCCAGATGCCATCTACAAGCTCCCACGCAAAACCTTCCGGCATAACCATGCCATCGTAGACGTGCGCTTTTTCTTCTTCAGGAGCAGACTTTTTCGCCAAAGCCTTCTTTTTCACAGGCTCTGCCGGTGCTTGCGCAGGTATGGCATTTGGTGGTGTTGCCTTAGGCACTTGGTGAAAGGCGCGCACCACATCCTCATGCTGTAAACTCTCAGCAAAAGCCAAAGAATACAGCACTTGGAAAGCGAGGGTACGGGCGCCGCGACGGGTATTTTTTTTCGACATAATCTATCAGCCTATAAGAGGCAAAGTCCTTTTATATTTGTTCTAAAACGCGCACCGTTTCAAGTACGGCCGCGGCAGCTTCCACGCCCTTATTACCGGCCTTAGAACCTGCACGCTCTATGGCTTGCTCCAAGTTGTCCGTAGTCAAAAGACCAAAGCCTACCGGCACGCCGTATTCCAGCGACACATGGGCAAGACCCTTTGTTGCTTCAGAAGCCACAAAGTCAAAATGCGGCGTCGAACCACGAATAACCGCGCCCAATGCCAAAATCCCATGACTTTCTCCCTTTGCCGCAATCTTTTTACACACCACAGGCATCTCAAAAGCACCCGGAATACGCACAAGAGTAATATCCTCAGCCGCACAGCCATGGCGCACCAAGTAATCCACAGCTCCACCCACAAGTCGGTCAACGATAAAGTCGTTAAAGCGTGTGGCAATAATCGTGAATTTTAAGCCCTGTGCCTGCAAATGCCCTTCAACAGTACGAATATTTGTCATATATTTTCTCCCGTATTATAATTGTTTTCTTTTCTTCTTTTTGTTTTCTTTTTTTGTGGGGGGAAAGGGGGGAACTTTTGCT
>CAYJHT010000278.1:0-3861 GCA_964369615.1 uncultured Desulfovibrionaceae bacterium | reverse complement strand
AAAGCGCACGCGCCAAGAAAAAGCATAAGCATACATACAAAAGGAATATGCCAAAGCCGTATCGTGTATTTCATATTTCAGCTCCTTTGTGCCTGCGAACAAAAAAAGCGATACATAGCACAATTGAAAGAACAAAAACAGCGCCATGCACAAAGACGCTGATATAACTTAAACCCATATTCAACATAACTCCGCCCATAAGCGTCGCAAGAACATTGCTGGCATCATAGGTGAGCATCATGGCATTAGCATTGAGAGAACGCGTTTCGTCTGTTGAGATATCATAAATAAAGGCCGCAATGAGTGGATAAAGAAAGCCAACAGCAAGTCCATAAAGCATAGCAAGTGGATATAGCGCCCACGTAGGCGCCAGCGCAAAGCCAAGCATACTTAAACTCATCGCAATAGCGCAACACGTTGCACTCAAAGGACGCGGGAGACTGTCAATACGCTTGTTCATAACAAGCGCGTAGCCATAATCATCACACAGGTAATAACAAAAAAACTGCCAAGAGTTGTGCCTTTCTGCACACAAAGACTCTTCGTAAAAAAATTCACGGTGACAACACCATAGCCAAACAAAAAGGAAGAAGTAAAGAGCAAAGCAATACCTGTGCCACGCATATTCTGCCAAATTTGTCTCAGTGAAAAAGACTGCGTTCCCTGCTCAAAAGGATGGTCCTTAAGATGCCATGACAAAAGCCCTAAGCAAACAAGAGCAGGAATCCCCAATAAAGCTGTATAACTATATAAATACACAGGTTTTTGTAAATAAGGCAGAATAAATTCCGCCACCGACGGTACAATAGCAAAGGGTAAAAGCATGGTCAAAGAAAAAAGTCCAAATGCGCGCGCACTTTGCCCCTTAGGAATACATTGCACAAGCATGTTGACAGTAGCACTGTGCATAGCTGCAAAACATACGCCTTGCCCAAGACGCAATAAAAAAATCGAAAAAGGCGTGCTCGTATAAACATAACTTGTCATAATAGCTGTATTGCACAGCAAGGCACACACCATAAGTACAATACCCTTATGACGCAAAAGCCAAATACTCGCCACAGGGCGCATACATAAAACAGCCATGCCCATAGCAGCAAGCAAAATACCTCGCCACTCCCCCGCAATAGCATTCTCCGCAAGCCAATGCTCAAAACCATAAAAGACTGCAATATAAGTATTTGCAAACATGGAAATAAGAAAAAGAAGAGAAAATTCCATGCTCCAGAGTGACTCATGCCCTTGAGGCTGTGTCGTATTCATAAAAGCCTACCCTGATAAATGATCAATATGCCTAATAGTTTGTTTTTTCTAAAAGGTTTGTAGTGGGAAACTTTTTTTGGGAAAAAAATTTCCCACTACAAGCCTTTCAGAAAAAAACAAAACAAATTTTTAGATATAACAAAACACGAGCGCAATCATGTGGTTATCAATCTATACGCAAAACAACAGAAGAGGCATTAAAAGCAGCCCAAAGAGAAGAGCCTAATGGTATATTGGGCAGCATAAGAGTTGAAAGGATACATATTTTTGTATCGTCAGATATGTGTAATATGTATTCTGTCATGGAGTCGCCTTGTTTCACCTGTTCAAGCTTGCCGGATACAATATTTTCTGCACTACAAAGGGGCATTTGCTCACCGCTATAAAGCATGACAAGAGGGGCTTTCACTTCGGCACAAACCATGGTGTTTATGGCAAGAGCAAGCCTTTGCATACTATCATTGGTGATTACTGCTTTGACAGATATGCCTTCACGAGATTTTAATGTTACTAATGATTGTATAGATCCAGATGTGATGGATATGATATTGCCCACAAAGCAGTTTCGCGCACTTGTTTTTTGACCGAATTCCTTTTGTACAAAGCGTTTTGCGACAGCTTGCATTTCCTCTGAAGAAAATGTTACATGCGCCGTGGTAAGGTTTGGTGTGGCGTGTCCAAGCATACTTTGCACGACAGGCACAGGAAGATCACTTTGCATAAGCTCAATGGCTCTGGCGCGACGTATGGCTTCTGGACCACAGAGTTCTTTCGGTAAATCACACCCTTCAGCGCATTCATAAAATTTACGGCGTACAAAACCAGCATCTAAATAAAAAATGGGGCTGTCGCGTCGTTGTATTCTTAAAATAGAAATAATTTCAGTAGCTTCAATGCAAATTTGCTCAGGGATGGGGACATGGCGCCCCTCTTCCTTATCGTGTTTACCTTGAAAAAAGATGCTATTGTGTGCGACATCAATAGCAGTTTCTGGGTTTAAGTGTAGAACTTCACTAAGTTTTGCTCCTGTATAACGAATGATAAGAAAAATCAAAATGGTAGTAAGGCGTGATATGCGCACATTTTCTCTTTTGGTAGAGGCAAGCCATTTCCGAAAGCTTTGTTCTAAAATGTATAATTGTTCTGTGTTCAAAACATGTTCTTGCGCATTTTCAGCTACAATGCGCCCGTTACTTTTGGAGGTGTTCCATAGAAATTGTGTCATGTGTGTTCCTCATGAGAGCTTCACAGAGCTTAACAAGTTATCTGATGGATAAGTAAACTATTTCTTAAAAAAAGCAAAGCGCTTGCAGTGAATATCCATCTTTTTAGAAAAAAGACATTGGAATTACGTGTGTAAAATCCACACACAGTTATTGCTCTTGACATGCTTCCCTATAACTGTTACTATTTTATTTGCAATCGTAACAATGATGGAGGTGGTTTATGTTTTTTCCCGTTGCAGGTATAGAGGTAAGTCCTTTTATTCCCCCTTTTGTGGCTTTTGTGATTTCCTTTTTCGCATCTATGGGTGGCATTTCTGGAGCCTTTTTACTGTTGCCTTTTCAAATGTCCGTCCTTGGTTATACGCATCCTTCGGTGAGTGCCACCAATCAATTTTTTAATATTGTTGCTATCCCAAGCGGTGTGTATCGCTATTGGAAAGAGGGGCGTCTTGTGTGGCCCTTGGTATGGATTGTGGTGCTTGGCACCTTGCCTGGTGTGTTTATAGGTGCGATTGTGCGTGTTTTGTATTTGCCCGATGCAAGACATTTTAAGCTCTTTGCGGCGGCGGTTCTCCTCTATATTGGCGTAAAAATGCTTTTAGATATGCGTAAGCACGCGGCAAAGAAAGGGGTACAGGAAAAAAGTTTACAAGAAATGGAAAAAGATGTACCTCCAGAGGTGGGCTATAAGGTGTCGCAAGTTATAAGCTTGACTATGAGCACCTTACATTTTCGTTTTTATGATGTGGAATATAAAGTACATGTGTGTGGTATCTTTGCTTTAAGCTTTATTGTGGGCATTGTGGGTGGTATTTATGGTATAGGCGGTGGGGCTATTATAGCACCATTTTTTATAACTTACCTTGGCTTACCTATATATATTGTTGCAGGGGCGACTCTTTTAGGTACTTTTGTCACTTCTATTGCCGGTGTTGCTTTTTATCAAATTATTGCACCATTTTATCCAGAATTTTCTGTCGCACCCGATATGCTTTTGGGTTTGCTTTTTGGGGTCGGTGGGGCTTTAGGCATGTACTTAGGGGCACGTTGTCAAAAATTTGTGTCTGCTATTCTCATTAAATATATCTTATCTGCGTGTTTATTACTTACTGCGTGTAAATATGTGTTGGATTTTTTAAACTCCTAGGGGCTGTTTTTAAATAAGTTCTTTTGCATTTTATCACTCTTTTGAAGATGTCAAACAGGTTTTTTTACATAAAAATACAAAATATCTTTTTCTTTTTCATTCGAGAGCGCCGATTGTCTAGCTAAACACTTGGTTTTTTTGAAGGGAGGGACCTGCCCGAAGGGTGCCGAGGGCAGGCCCCTCCCTTCAAAACGCGCTTGCTGTTCTACTAATGAAGAAAAAGCG
>CAYJHT010000277.1:0-3886 GCA_964369615.1 uncultured Desulfovibrionaceae bacterium | reverse complement strand
GGGGGGGGGGGGGGGGGGGTTTTTTTTTTTTTTTACACCCCCCCCCCCCCCCCCCCCCCCCCCCCCCCCCGCAAAAAAATAAAAACGGAAAGAAAAAACAAAAAATACTAAAATAAAAATAACAGAACTAGGTGATGCTGTAACAACGCTTTTTCTGAGGAGTTTCTATGTCTGATGCACTCTCTGCACATATGCACAAAGGCCAAAAAGGCCCTGTTGCGTGGCTGGACGAAAATTTTGAAAAGATTTTTCTGATTGTCGGCCTATTGTCTATTATATTCTTTATTAGTTTTCAGACCTTTTATCGCTACGTTATTACAGGTCTTTTTGGGGTCAGCGGCGCTGCCGTTTGGACGGAAGAACTTTCGCGATTTATCTTTATTTGGATATCCTACCTTGCCCTTCCCATCGCGATTAAAACGCGCTCTTCCATCCGCGTAGATATCATTTATGATAAGCTCAGTCCACGTTGGCAGCAGGCCTCGTGGGTTGTTGTGGACATATGCTTCCTTATCCTCACTCTTGTCATTATGTGGGCAGGCTTTGACCACATTGGCAACTTGATAAAGCGCCCTCAATATACGACGGCCTTAAATATTCCTTACCTTATTCCTTATGCTATATTGCCTATAGGTTTTGGTTTGAAGACCTTGCGTCTTCTTCAGATGCTTTATAAGCAAGTAAAAATTTGCGGCCCTCTTGACAGCGCCTTGGCCTTTGCCTTTGTGGCTGTTATTGCCTCGCCCATCTTTATTGCAGACTATATCGACCCCATTCCGGTGCTCTTTGGTTACTTTATCCTTGCGTGTGCCATTGGTGTGCCTATTGCAATATCCTTGGGGCTTGCAACTCTTGCCACCATCTTGTGCGCGGACACAGTGCCCACACTCTATATGGCGCAAACAGCTTTTAACTCCATCGACTCCTTCCCCATCATGGCTATCCCCTTCTTTATTGCGGCGGGCGTGTTCATGGGTGCGGGCGGTTTGTCTGAGCGTCTTCTTGCTATGGCAGACGAAATGCTCGGCGGTTTGCACGGCGGTATGGCTCTTGCAGCTGTCACAACATGCATGTTCTTTGGCGCTATCTCAGGCTCAGGTCCTGCAACGGTTGCGGCTATTGGCGCACTCACTATCCCTGCGATGGTTGACCGTGGCTATGATAAAGTCTTTGCGGCTACCCTTGTGGCGGCCTCCGGTGCTATTGGTGTTATGATTCCGCCAAGCAATCCCTTTGTGGTCTATGGTGTGTCGGCGCAAGTGTCCATCGGCGACCTCTTTATCGGCGGCGTTGTGCCCGGCGTCTTGACGGGCTTAGTCCTTATGCTTTACGCCTACTTCTATTCTCGCGCACGCAACTGGCGCGGCGAACAGCGCGAGCGCACCATGGGCAGCATCGGCAAGGCCGTATGGAATGCCAAGTGGGCGCTTATGGTGCCTGTCATCGTGCTTGGTGGCATCTACGGCGGCATCATGACGCCGACAGAAGCTGCGGCAGTAGCAGCGCTCTACGGTCTTATCGTGGGCATGTTTGTGTATAAGGAAATTGACGTTAAGAAGATGCTGGAATGCTGCGTTGAAGCGGCTTCTACCTCCTCCGTCATCATCGTGCTTATGGCTATGGCGACAATGTTCGGCTATATCATGACACTTGAAGACGTGCCCGGTACGATTGCGCGCGCCATCCTTGGCCTCACAGAAAATAAATTCCTCATCCTCTTGCTTATCAACGTGCTTTTGATTATCGTGGGCACGTTCATGGAGGCATTGGCTGCCATTGTTATCTTGACACCTATCTTGCTGCCTGTGGTAGTAGGCGTAGGCGTTTCCCCCTTACACTTTGGTATTATTATGGTTGTAAACCTTGCCATTGGCTTCGTGACACCGCCGGTGGGCGTCAACCTCTTTGTGGCCTCCGGTGTGGCGCAAGCAAAGCTTGCGCACCTTTCACGCGCAGCTTTGCCCATGATCGGGCTTATGCTCCTCGTGCTTATGCTTGTGACATATATCCCTGAAATCTCCCTCTTCCTTATCGGAAAGTAGTCGAGGTTTAAGGCGCATAGTTAATTTATGGGGCATCGGTGACGATGCCCCGCGTTAACGAAAATACAATAAGAAGGACACCATGAAAATCATTGACTTTCGTTTCAGACCCAATACGCCGGAAATTATCAACGGCATCAAGAACAGCGCCATGTTCAAGGCCGCCTGCGAAGCCATAGGCTTTGACAAACGCGTGCCTCAGCCCTTGCCCGAGATTGTCGAAGCAGTGCGCCGTCGCGGTGTAGAGCTTGCAGTTATCACCGGTCGTGACTGTGAAATGACCTACAGCACGCCCACCAATAACAACAGCGTGCTGGAGTTTGTCCGTGCCTATCCCGATTTATTTATCGGCTTTTGGGGCATCGACCCGCACAAGGGGATGAAGTCTGTCTATGAAGTGGTGCGTGCTGTGGAAGAACTCGGTATGCGCGGTATCGCCACAGACCCCTATCTTGCGCACATCCCACCCAATGACGCGCGCTATTATCCCATCTATTCCAAATGCTGCGAATTGGATATCCCCGTATTCATCACCACCGCGCCGCCACCGGAAGTGCCCCGCGCCGTTGTTGACTATATCGACCCACGTCAAGTCGATATCGTCGCACGCGACTTCCCCGAACTCACACTTATCATGAGCCACGGCGGCTATCCCTTCGTCAACGAAGCCGTGTTTACCTGCATGCGTAATGCCAATGTCTACATGGACCTTTCCGAATACGAACTCGCACCCATGGCAGAAGTCTATGTACAAGGACTCAATTCCTTCATCGGTGACAAGGTCGTCTTCGCAAGCGCACACCCCTTCGTAGAACAAGAAGAAGCCATCGCTATCTACAATAAAATGAACCTGACCGACGAAGTCCGTCGCAAAGTTATGTACGATACCGCTGCAAAAATTTTGAAGCTTGACGGCGCAAAGAGCACAAAGACAGGCATGGCACCACAAAGGCAATTGCCGTCTAATATGCCCATGGGTGTGCCCATGCCCTTCATGCCCTTCACGCCAAACTCGCGCTAAGCATAAAAGCACGAGAGGAATATTATGAACAAAGAGGCATTTATACAAGCAGTACGCGACGCAGGCATTGTCGGCGAAGGCGGTGCAGGCTTTCCGGCGCATGTCAAATACGCCGCCCAAGCAGACACCGTCATCGCCAATGGCTGCGAATGCGAACCGCTCTTGCACAGTGACCACCATGTCATGGCGCACCACTCCGCAAGCCTTTTCCGCGCACTGCGCACACTGGCTGACGCCGTAGGCGCCACACGTACCGTGCTGGGACTGAAGAAAAAGCACACAGATATCATCCCCGCCCTCCAACAAGAAGCCGTATCCTATAATATAGAAATATTTTTGCTGGACGACTTCTACCCCGCAGGCGATGAACAAATCCTCGTGCGTGAAGTCACAGGACGCAGCGTCCCACCCTTGGGCATCCCACTGCACGTCGGCGTCGTTGTCGCAAACGTCGCAACACTCGTACACGTGGACGACGCACTTAAGGGCACACCCATCACCATGAAAACCATCACGGTCACAGGCGCAGTACGCAATCCTTCCGTCCTCACAGCACCCATAGGCACACCCCTCACCGCATGCCTCGAAGCCTGCGGCGGCGCCATGCCCGCTCAAGCCGCCTACATCATCGGCGGCCCCATGATGGGCAGAGTCATAGACTCCGAACACGACTTCGCAAAGGAAGTGATTACAAAAACAAGCGGCGGACTCATCGTGCTCCCACAAGGAAGCCCACTCCACAAAAATGCGACGCAAAGCGAAAGCTTTATGCGCCGCCGCGCCGCCTCCGCCTGTATCCAGTGCCGCATGTGCTCAGACCTGT
>CAYJHT010000276.1:0-3901 GCA_964369615.1 uncultured Desulfovibrionaceae bacterium | reverse complement strand
GGGGGAAACTTTTTTTTCCCAAAAAAAGTTTCCCCCCACAGGCCTTTCAGAAAAAGCAAAATAAACTTTTAGAAAAAAGCAAAATAAACTTTCAGGCGAGTAAAAAACATCTGACATAATGGCTAGTTAAAAAATATTTTTTTTAGATGGCTTTATCCGTGTTTGAAGGCTTGCTTTTATCTGCGTAACGCTGTAGAACTCATTGGATATGTCAACGCGTCGTATACTTTTTCTTGCTCCGGCACATGCTGTCACCCGTATTTTTCCGCAATTGCGCGATGCGGGTTATGAGATAGGTTTAGCCGAAAATATTCAAGGAGCTTCCGCCTTTGTTCGAAAGTCAGAGCCGGGGGTCATTTTTGCACGCCCGTCGTTGCCCGGTTTTAAGGCTGAGGATTTGCTCAGCGTCGGTCACGATGATCCTGCCTTTCCGCCAGTTGTTATCATTACAGATAAAGGGAATGCCGAAGAGGCGCAGCGCTACATGGAATTGGGCGCGGCGGACTATTGGCTTGAGCCTTTAAGCTTTGAGAAAATCGTAGCCGTTGCCAAGGTGCCTCCTCGCAAGGCAACACCTGCCCCTGCCACGTCCACCCTAGGCGGGCGTAAAGCATCCTATGCCACAGGGCCGCAAATTGTAGGACAGCACGCTGTTATGCAGCGGGTTATGGGACTTGCGCGTCAAGTGGCGCCGTCAAAGGCGACCGTGCTTATAAATGGGGAGTCTGGTACAGGCAAGGAGCTTTTTTCTCGCGCATTGCATCAATGGAGCAATCGCGCACAAGGCCCCTTTGTGGCGGTGAACTGCGCAGCCTTGCCGGAGCACTTGTTGGAAAGTGAGCTTTTCGGTCATGAGAAAGGCGCCTTTACAGGTGCCATTGCTCGTAAGCTTGGCAAGTTTGAGCTGGCTTCCGGCGGTACCATCCTTCTTGATGAAATTTCAGAAATGGAGCTTGGTCTACAGGCAAAGCTCTTGCGTGTGTTGCAAGAGGGCGAAGTTGACCGCGTAGGCGGCACCGACACTGTCCGTGTCGATGTGCGCGTGCTTGCCACGACAAACAGACATTTAGAAGATTGGGTCAAGGAAGGCAAGTTTCGTCAAGACTTGTATTTCCGTCTCAATGTCATTCCCTTGCGCTTGCCTTCACTGCGCGAGCGTGGCGACGATGTGCTGACCTTGGCGCAGTTCTTTATGAATATGTACAGCAAGGAATATGACCTTGGCACGGCGACACTTGCCCCTTCTGCTGTCTCGTGGCTGCGCCAGTATGATTTTCCCGGCAATGTGCGCGAGTTGCAGAACCTTATGGAACGCGCTGTCCTTCTTGCAAACGGACGTCCCATAGAACCGGGACACTTCTTACTTGACGGCGATTCATGGCCTGTTTTTACAGACTTTGCGTCCGATGTGCCTGCCAGCGCGCATAAGGAGACACAAGACGCTCACAAGGCAGAGGGACCCTTTGCAACTTCCGGAAGCGATGCGCAGGCTGTGTCAGAGACAAGTGCCTTTGCGTCGGAATTGTCAGCGCATATGACTTCGCCTCTTGAAGGAACATGTGAGGCCGCCTCTTCTGGACAAAGAAGCAGCGACGCGCACCAGTCGGATCTTTTCAATAATGCTGTCATCCCCCTTCATGAAATGGAACGTATCATGATTTTGAAGGGGCTTGAGGCCACGTCTGGCAACAGGACGCAAGCGGCGGACTTGTTGGGTATTTCTGTGCGCACTCTGCGCAATAAATTAAATGAATATAGAGCCATGGGCATCGAAGTAGAATAAGCACTTTATATAAAAAGTGCTGAGGATGCTCGTGTTTTAAAAAATACAGTCTTATGGAGTAAGCATGCTCGATTTTATCCGTACAAATACCCAATCCGTGGGTGTAAAAGTGGCCTTTGGTATTATTATTGCAGTTTTTGTGTTTTGGGGCGTTGGTAGTATGCAAAATCTGGGAACGTCCACGGTTGTTGCTACGGTAAACGGAGAGCCTATTTCTATTGTGGAATTTGAAATGGCGGTGCGCCAAGCACAAGAAAATGTGCGCCGCGAAAATCCCACCATCACGCCTGAACAAATGCAGCAAATGCAGTTGCCGCGCCAAGTTTTAGACCAACTCATCATCGCTGCCTTGCTCAAGCAAGAAGCCGATTATTTGGGTCTTGTGGCCTCTCCCTTGGAAATGCGCCGCGCTATTGCGCAGATGCCCATTTTTCACAATGAGGAAGGCGTTTTTGACCCTGCCCTCTATAAAAGTATCATGAGCAGCCCGCAAGCCAATATGACGCAGTTTGAAAACAGCGTGCGCGAACAACTCCTTGAAGGCAAACTGCGCCGCGATGTCACAATCACGGGCACAACCCTTGGCAGTGAAGCACGGGCTTTTTATGATTTTACCTATGAAAGTAGGGATGTAGAATATATTTTCTTTGCTGCGGAAGATGCCCTTTCAAACCTGCCTACACCTGCGGAAGATGCTATAAAGGCGCACTACGAAAGCCGACGTGCAGACTTCACAGTACCTGCCAAGGCGGATGTCTCCTATGTCATGTTGCGCCCGACAGATCTGGTAAAGCCTGAAAGCATAGCTCTTGAAGATGTACAAAAATATTATGAGGCCAACAAAGGCCAATTTACAGATCCCGCTAAGGCAAAAGTAAGGCACATACTCTTAAGGCTTGAGGCAGATGCCGCTGAAGCCGACGTGAAGAAAGTGCAAGAACGCATGGACGCCATTGTCGCTGAACACAAAGCCGGCGCTGACTTTGCGCAACTGGCAACACAATATTCAGAAGATACCGCCACCGCCGTCAACGGCGGTGACCTTGACTGGGTAAGACCAAACACGACTATCGAACCCTTCAACTCCACTGTCTTTTCCATGAAAACTGGCGACGTCTCCGCCCCCATCCGTACAGATTTTGGCATCCACCTCATTCATGTATATGACACAGAGGCAGAATATGTGCGTACTCTTGAAACAGTTGCTACAGAAATTCGTCAGATATTGGCTGAAGAGTCCGGCCTTGAAGGTATGAATGCTGTCTTAGACAGTTTGATTGAAGCTAATGTGCTCGGCAATGATGTCGGGGCTGTTGCGGCAAAGCATGGCCTCAAAGTGCAACAGTCCGGCATGCAGTCCGCCGAAGAGTTGGAAAAACTTTTGAGCATCAGCTCACAAAATGCCTTAAAAATTATCAATACATCTGCGGGTATGCCCCTTGATACGGCTCTTGACGTCGTGCCAAATGCAGAACTGAAGACAGATAATGCCTACATCGTTGTGCGTGTGACGGCAAAGCAAGAGGCCACAGTGCGTCCTTATGACGAGGTCAAAGCCGACGTGATTGCCTTACTCACGGAACAAGAAGCCTTAAAAGCCGCCAATGCCAACGCTGTCAATGCGCGTAAAGAGTTTACGACGGACGCGCCCGAAAGCCTAGCTTCTCGTATAGAGCGCCTTGAAAATATACAACGCTCCGCACCCTTGGGCAAGCTTGGCAATGAACCGGAATTAAACGACCTCCTCTTTGCCGCAGAGCAAGGCGCATGGCTCCCCACCGCGCATAATGTCGTCATTGACGGCAAGGCCGGCGCAATCTTGGCTCGCGTAGTAGACGTTCACCTCTCCGCCGATGCCCAATGGCAACCTATGGAGCAAATTATTAACAATGTCTTATCCATGCAAAAGCAAGAAGAAATGTTTAAGCTCTTTTTAGGAATGCTTATGAAAAATGGCAGCGTTGAGATCGTCAATGAAGCCTATGTAAACAGCTCCTTCTAATGTTTTGCTTTGTCTGAAAGCTTTTTTAATTTTTTAATTTTTTAATTTTTTATTTTTTTAATTTTTCTTGGGGGGAAACTTTTTTTAGGAAAAAAAAGCTTTCCCCCCAAACCCCC
>CAYJHT010000275.1:0-3903 GCA_964369615.1 uncultured Desulfovibrionaceae bacterium | reverse complement strand
AGCTTGCGAATGATGTTTACGACATCTTCCGGCGTATCGCAGACGGTCAGATAGTCGTCGAGTTCTTCTTTACTGAGGTATCCTTCTTGCACCATTGTTTGGCGCAGCCAGTCGAGGAGTCCGCCCCAATATTTCGAGTCATAGAGGATTATGGGGAAGGGCTTTATGCGTTGTGTTTGTGCGAGGACGAAGGCTTCTGAGAGTTCGTCTATGGTGCCTATGCCACCGGGCATGACAACGTAGCTCATGGCGTACTTGACAAACATGAGCTTTCGTACAAAGAAGTATCTGAAATTGCAGCGTGTTTGTACGAATTGATTACAATCTTGTTCATGTGGAAGTTGTATATGAAGGCCAATGGACGGGCCGCCGGCTTCGGTTGCGCCTTTGTTGGCGGCCTCCATAATACCCGGGCCACCGCCGGTGATGACGCCGTAGCCTTGCTCAACGAGGAGTCGTGCAATGCGTTCTGCCGCTTCATAATGGGGAGTGCCCGGTTTTGTGCGTGCGGAGCCAAAAATAGAAATGCAGTTTTTTTGCACTTGGTTCAAGTCGTCAAAGGCTGTGGCCATTTCGCCAAGTATGCGAATAACGCGCCACGATTCTGACGTTGTGCCCAATGTTTCTATGGTATTATGAAAGTCCATGGGATCCTCCAAATAAGTTATACGATGCCGTGTTCGCCGGGTTTCTCGATGACTTCTTCTTCCTTGGGGGCATAGTCTGCCGTATCGCCAAGGGCAAGGAGTATGGCAGAAGACACGTACACGGATGAAAATGTGCCGATTATCACACCGAGGAGCATGGTCAGCGCAAAATCGTGAATAACGCCTCCGCCAAGGGCAAAGAGCGCAAATGTTGCGGCAAAGGTTGTGCCACTTGTTAGCAAAGTACGGCTTAATGTTTGGTTTACACTAGTATTGATGATAACATCAAGCTTTTTATCCTGCATAGTACGCAAATTTTCCCGCACGCGGTCGTAGACAATGATGGTATCGTTAAGGGAATAACCCACAAGGGTAAGCAGGGCGGCAACGACATTCAGGTCAATTTCTCGTCCGAGGAGCGCAAGAATGCCTAGTGTTGTGACAACGTCGTGCAAAAGCCCTACAATGGCGCCGAGGGCGAAGTTGAGACGCAGTTTCCAGCAGACGAGTACTGTCAAGCCCAAGGCCACAAGCACAAGCCAGCCCATGCCAAGCCCTGTGAAGCCCATGCCATACATGCCCCCCCAGAGCACAGCCGCCATGAGTGCGCCCACCATCCAGCGTTGTTCAAATCTGCCGGAAATGTAGACGGCAATAAGCAAGACGGAATAGTACATGGCCTCAAGGGCTTTGTTTGTGAGGTCGTCTCCCACCTTGGGGCCGACTTGTTCGAGACGTTCAATGGTGGCAGTATTGCCCGGAAAATGCGTGGCGAGGGCTTGTTCGACTTGTCCGCGAAGGCCTACGGCGTCCGTTGTCACTGTGGAGAAGCGTAAGAGGAAGCTTACGCCGTCATTGCCGAAGCGTTGCGTTGTGAGGCCGGGCAGGCCGCTTGTATCGAGCTTGGCTTTGAGGTCGTTGTCATCGACGGCTTGGGCGAAGCGTACTTGAACGACGACGCCGCCGGCAAAGTCGATGCCAAGCTTTGGCCCGCCTGATAGAACCATATAGCCAATCCCCACCGCAATAAGCAGGGCAGAGGCAATATAGGCATAAAGACGCTTGCCAATAAAATCTATATTTGTATCGTGTTTAATAAAAGCAAAACCCATGACATGCTCCTTATATGCTGATGCCCTTAGTGCCGGCCTTACGCGCCCACGCTTCAAAAATGCCGCGGGAGACGAAGATGGCAGTGAACATGGATGCCACAATGCCCAAGGACAATGTGACGGCAAAGCCGCGCACAGGACCTGTGCCAAATTGATAGAGCACGATGGTGGCAATGATGGTTGTGAGGTTGGAGTCGATGATGGACAAGGACGCCCGCTCAAAGCCGGCATTGACTGCGCCAAGAGACGAAAGCCCTTTGCGCAATTCTTCGCGTATGCGTTCAAAAATGAGCACATTCGCATCTACTGCCATACCAATGGTGAGCACGATGCCCGCAATGCCCGGCAAGGTCAGCGTCGCGCCAAAGGCTGCCATGCCTGCCAATATCATGGTCATGGTAAAAATGAGCATGCAATTGGCTATAAGGCCGCTGAGGCTATAATAAATACCCATAAAGATAACAACGGCGCACGCGCCTACTAAGGCTGCTTGGATGCCGCTGTCGATAGATTCTTGACCAAGGGAGGGGCCAACGGTGCGCTCTTCAAGAATGACGACAGGGGCAGGGAGCGAGCCTGCACGCAAGACAAGAGCCAAATCTTGCGCTTCTGCGGTGGAAAAACTGCCCGTAATGCTGGCGCGACCGCCGGCAATGCGTTCGTTAATGTTCGGCGCAGAATAGACCTTGCCGTCCAAGACAATAGCCATACGCTTGCCTACATTCTCGCCCGTGAGGCGCTCAAAAACTGTGGCGCCGCGGCTGTTGAAATTCAAAAGCACATAGGCTTGATTCATTTGGTCAAAACCGGGACGCGCGTCGGCGACGTCTTCACCTGTGAGTGTCGCATCCTTTTGAAGGGCGATGCGTTGTTCCGGCGCGCCCTCGGCGGCATTTCTATTGATAAAGGGCAAGACGATAACGTCTGCGGGCAAAACTGCGCGATTTGGGTCAATATCATCGCGCACGATATGAAATTCAAGATGGGCTGTTTGCCCGATGAGTTGCACAGCACGGCTAGGATCGGATATGCCGGGCAGCTGAATTTGAATACGATGTCCTGCTTGCTTACGGATATCCGGTTCGGCGACACCGAATTGGTCAATACGGTTGCGGATGGTGCGCAGTGCCTGTTCTTGCGCCATATCTTCAATAAGTGTCCGTGCGGCTGGTGTAAAACGCAAAGTATATTGTAACTGTCCGCTTGCAAGGGTATTTGTGCCCACCACTTCCACATTGGGATATTGCTCGACAAGAAGCTTTTGCAAACGCTCTTGATGTTCTGCGCGCAAAAGAATAAATTCCAAGGTGTCGGCATTGAGCATACGCGGACGCAAGACGCTTATATCTTCATCTTGCGCATCGACGCGCACATCTTGCCCCACTTGCGCAAGAGCATTGGTGACGGCCTTCTCCACTTCCACCTCAAGGGTCAAATGGATGCCGCCCTTAAGGTCAAGGCCGAGGTTTATATGGGCGTCCGGCAAAAGGTCGCCTAAAAATGATTGTTTAATAAAGGGTATACTTGGCAAGATATAAATAAGGCTTGCCATAAAGACCACCGCTGCAAGGGCCATGCGCCAACGAAACACTGCCATGAACTCCTACCTTCCCCATTGAGGCGATTTTATAAAAATTAGAAATACATAAAACTTCAGAAAAAAGACGCACTAAACAAGTAGGCCTAAAACACACAAGGCGCCAATATTGACGCCTTGTATAAAATTTCCTCACCTGAGGCCTGCGGCGCGTAATACAACAGCGCCTAACAGGCTCAGCCTGATTTTTTCTCCGCACCGGCAGAGGACGCATTGTACAAGCCACCAATAGCGCCGCGCGTCATGCGTAACTTAGATTCGCCACATTCAATGACAACAGTGTCTGCGTCAATTTCTTGAATGCGACCGATCATACCACCGGAAGTGATGACATGGTCACCGCGCTTCAAGTTTTCCAGCATATTTTTGTGCTCTTTTGCACGTTTTTGTTGCGGACGTATCAGCAAAAACCAAAAAATACCCAACATTAAAATGAGGGGAACAAATTGCATAAGCATATCTGTACCACTGGCTGCTCCGCCCTGCGGCGCCGTGCCCATGGCAAAAGCGACAGATTCAAATAACATGATGCCTCCAAAAAAATTAG
>CAYJHT010000274.1:0-3910 GCA_964369615.1 uncultured Desulfovibrionaceae bacterium | reverse complement strand
TGTGCAATATCCGGGTTAGTCTGTGCAAGTTTCAATAACCGCTTGTAAAATAATAAGACTAGACCGCGCTCCAGGATCTTGATGTCCAAGACTGCGCTCGCCAAGATAACTCGCACGCCCCTTCGTCGCAACGATTGTCTTCGTATATTCAACACCCGCCTGCGCAGCGCTGACAATGACGGCAGGTTGATCAATATGAGCCTTAAAAGCCTCAAAAGCTGGAATAAGTGCGTCAAGCATAGTTTTTTCACCACTGCCAGACTTGCCACGCATTTTTATACCCTCAATAGCCGCCTCAAACATCGCAAGAGCATCATCTGCATCAAGAACATCCTTACCAGCAACAACAGCCCCCGCCTTCATAAGAGCTGTGCCATAAAGGGGGCCTGATGCCCCACCAACTGTACTCACAAGAGTCATACCCACACTCTTAAGAAGAGCGCCAACGTCCTTATCTGCAATGCCACCTTCAAGCTTTTTTAATACTTCCTCACTGCCGCGGGACATATTAATGCCATGATCGCCGTCGCCTATGGCAATGTCAAGATCGGTAAGTAATTCCCTATTCTCTATCAGTCTTGTGGCTGCTTGCCTTATCACACCTACAAGTGCTGCACTATCAAACATATCTTCCTCAAATAGTAAAATTTTCTTTATTCAAAACGCAAGGCCGTCACCACATCCATACGACTGGCCTGCAATGCAGGATATAAACCACCCGCAACGCCGATAACAGCAGAAAAAACAATACTCCCGCAACTGCTCATAAACAAGAGCGGATAAGACATAGAAGAGTCAAGTAAGCTCGCGCCAATCTGAACACAAGCACTTCCAAAGGCAATGCCCAAAACACCGCCAGCAACAGACTTGCAAAGCGCTTCCATCAAAAATTGTGCAAGAATATCCTTGTCAGCGCCTCCCATAGCCTTTTTAAGCCCTACCTCACGCGTGCGCGCCCGCACCGCCGCAAAAGTTCCATACCAAATACCAAAACCACCCAAGAGCAAGGACGCAACAATGCCAAGCCAAAGCAAAGCCTCCACAAAAACAAATGTACTCTGAATACGCTCTAATTGCTCCGTGCGCGCGCGTAACATAAGGTACGGTGCCTCTTGATGCTCACGTACCACTGATGGAATACGCTCCATAAGTGGTGGAACATCCTCCCAACCAATGCCGCGCACATAAAGCCTATTCACTTTGCCGCCCATCCATTGACGATCAAGAACTGTTGTATAAGGAAGATAACCACCGCGAATGCCACTGCCAATCATGACACCGCCCACAACTCCCACAATTTCAAAAACATCCGATTCCAAAAATAAACGCTCCCCAAGCGCGTGCTCCGGTGAATCAAAAAGTGTTGTCGCAAGCTCCCAACCAATGATACACACCCGCCTGCGCTCTGCCATATCCTGCTCTGTAAAAAAACGACCGGCTATAAGCGTCGCGGCAAATGTCTCCCAATAATACGAATCAACTCCAAGAAACAAAGCGTAGACACTCGCCTCGTCATCCCGAAAAGCAAAGGTCTTACTCCCAAGCAAGGTAGCACTCACCGCCGCAACTCCGGGCAAAGTCCGTAAAGCCTCCACCGTTAAGGGGCGAAATTCACGTAAAGGTTGCCCCGGGTAAAGTGAGTCTTCCATAGCAACATCAATAACATTGACACCGCCCATAAGAACCATATCTTGCCCAATATTATAACGAATTTCACGCCCAAGTACTGCCAAAGTAATAAATGCCATGATGCCAAGGGCAATGGAAAAAACAACTCCAAAACCACTCTGACGCATCACCTGCCGCACGCTCACACGGACTAAATCAGACATTCCTATCATAAGTGAAACTCTTTGCTCTAAAAATAAAACAAAATCATGTACGGCGACTACTTCTTCAATAAACGTACAACACGCCCGCCCGCACACACCTCATAACGGATGCCGTGCCAGTCCATATGCCACTGCCGAAAACTCTTAAAGAAAACATAGAAAAACATTGTAATGGCCAAGAAAAATGCAGAACACCACGCCCACACAGGCGCTACAGAATAACCGCCACTAAGAGTATCACAGCGCAAAGCAGTACCACGCCATATAAGCATAAGACCACTCAAAACACATAAATGCACAATACCAATTAAAAAATAATCCGACATACTCAATATAACATATACAGAGCCAATAATAGGGAAAAGTAACAACAATGCAAAAAATCCCAATAAGTACCACTGCGAACGCACACAAAACTTTAAAAACAAAATCTGACGCTCCATCCACGTACGCCACATTGACAAAGTATAACCACGCGCCGTCGTCACAAGCATCGCCTTAGGACACAAACGCACAGGAATCTGACGCGCAAGCGCAAGCGCCGCAAGCGAACAATCATCAACAACATGCGTCTCCCACACACGCGAAATATCATGCTTTTCAAAAAGTGTGCGAGAAATAGCCATTGCTCCACCCCAAGGTTGCGTAAAGACGGAAATCGCCTGCAAAAATCGCATGAACATCACACTAATTTGATACGCCAATGTGACAATGCGCGCATCATGCGCCTCGACCTCATGATAACCAGTACAAATCCCAACCTCTCCGCGCGCTATCGGCTGGACAAGCTCATCAAGAAAATCCGGCTGTGCTGTATGTGTACTGTCACAAAAAACAAATACTTCCGGCGTATTCGGGGTGTCAATAGTGTGCATATTCTGCACATGACGAATCGCATATAAAAGATTGTGATTTTTCTGACCGCAATGCAGCGCATCGCCTGCCGCCAAACATACAAGCTGCGGAAACTCCTTGCGCAATGTTTCGCCAAGACAAGCCGCAGGCTCATCGCGCGTCGCAGTAACAAGCACAGGCAATACCTTGTCGTAATCCTGCATCAACAGAGAACGCAAGGCATTTTCCATATTAGGGTGATTGCCTGCCGCAGGGATAATCATAGCCACATAGGGCATAAACTCCCGCCCCACTCGCGCGTGCGGAGGAAAAGAATATTCACCAAAATCACCACTCCTGTCGCGAAGCACCCTAAGCGCAGCATAATACACGCACAAAAGAACACAACTTTGCACAATAATCGTCAAACACCATACGCTAAACATGCAACCTCCAAAAGGACTGACTTTCTCATGGACTTTCTTATGTTTTTTCTCAAAAATACTCGGGATGAAACAAAATCCCGGCCCTCTACCCTAAAAAAGTTTTTCAAAAAAATACACTCTTTAAGATACCGGGCCGCAACTGTCTGTGAGCACTACGCCTTGCTCTCTTTTCCCTTCAAGCTTGACGCTAAAACCACCCTTAGTACGCACATTTCCCTTAATAATATGGTCGTTAATAAAGTAACCTTCAAAACGATGCCCCGAACTGTGCTTGGCCTTAATACGTCCATCAGCAGATTGCTGACCGTAAAAATGATAAGTATCTACTTGACCACCTTTGAGACGCAAATGCAATACACCGCGCACTGCCCCGTCTGACGCTATACAAACACCTGCCTTATAAGTAGAGCTATATAATGAACCCGTCCAAAGTTCACCAATAGTTTCAGGCTTTTCACTGGTATCTGCAAGAGGGGGCATTGGCAATGTATCTGAAGGTGTTTCATGAACTACGTCTGTTGTAGCACTCTTGACCGTGCCTATCATAGTCAAAAATATCAAGGCACACAAAGAAAACACAAAGGGTATTTTTCTCAAAATCAATATATATTGCATGGATATATTCTCCAAAAGTCTATACAAATCCGCATAAAAAGGATTTGCTATTCATTCTCTGTCTGGGCTATACCACTCACGCACAGAGGACGCAATATTTTTTATGCACTTGCAACTTGAATGTCACGGCATTCTAATTTCGTTTTTTTGGAAAAGCACTTGGGGGGAAACTTTTTTTAGGAA